>CAYSON010000016.1:0-2883 GCA_964432635.1 uncultured Desulfopila sp. | reverse complement strand
GTTGCTACGGCAAACCGCTGGCGGCCTGTCATCCCCTGGTGCAGCGTCTTTTTGCCCGTTACCACTTCGTCTTCCACGGCGCCACCAAGAAGGCTGCTTATGAGGGGCAGCTGGCCGGGGCACAGCTGGTGCCGGTGCAGGCCATTACCTGCGTGCTCTACTGCTGCGGCGCCCTGGTCGGCAGCCTGCTCTTTCTCGATGGTCAATTTACCGCCGCCCTGCTCCTGACCATCGTCCTCACCCAATTGTGGCGCATCCTCTCCGAGACCTTGCGTGCCGACTTCCGCGGCTTCGGACGCATCACCGCCTACCATAAGATGGCCATGCTCAGTGCCCCCGCCCTGACCCTGGGGACCCCGTTTCTGCCTTCCTCTGACTATATCGATCCGCAGATCATCAACGGCCTGGCGGTGCTCTGGGATCCCTCACTGATTCTTGCCATGCAGCTGTTGTGGCTCATCTTCTTCTTTGTCTTCGGACGGTCGACGGTAACCACCGCCACCGTCTCCTTTGACCTTATCCGTAAGCATATCTGAGCGCTCCAGCCGGGAACTCAGCGCTCTGCGTTCTCCTTCCAGTGGTCCTCACGCCACTTGCGGCGGAATTCGAGGAGAAAGGGCGGGGTCATCAACTGCATAACACCCTGCAGGTCGGTGAAGAGCTGCACCGTGTAGCCGGCGGCGGCCAGCTGTCCCTGTGGGTCAAAGATGGTGTAGACAAAATTGAGGCGGGCGGTATCAGTCCAGGACAAAGACGTCTCGATGGTGATGCGGTCGTCAAAACGCAGTGGCCTTTTGTAATCGAGGTGCATCTGCACCACCGGAGCCATCACCTGGTGATCGACATAGGTGAAGTAGGTGAGACCGAAGCGATCGCCAAAGGCGATGCGCCCGTCTTCAAAGAAGCTGGGATAGCGCCCGTGCCAGACCATGCCGAGCACGTCGACCTCCTCGAAGCGCACCCGCCGCTCGGTGACGGCGGTGAGTGGCGGCGGGTCGCCATCCTGGCGGGGAAAATACTTTTTAGTGAAAACCATGGTATACCCGTGGTTGAAGATTATTCTGGAAAACGCATCATCCCCGAGGAAATAAGGCCGGTGTCACACCGTTTCCAGGTGAAATCGACGCTGAGGTCACCGGCCCCCTCCCTGAGGTGAAGGCGAAGGATAAGCTCATCATCTGGCCGCACCATCCCTTTGAACTTGACCTTTCCCAAGGCGCTCGGGATGAGGGGTCGGCCAAGCAGGCGGCCGGCACCGTAGCGCGCAGCCGCCAGCTGCAACACCGCCGGCAGCAGGGGGTTGCCGGGGAAGTGGCCTGCAAAGCCAAGAAAGGAGGGGGGGAAACGAAACTCTCCCAGGGCAGATCGTCCGTGCGGCTCGGCTTGCGAGCCTTGCCAGTGGCGGCAGCAGGCGGCCATGGCGGTTTCCAGGCCTTGCCACTGCTCCATGGATTGCCCTGCCGATGACACTCCCTCACCGCCCGCCGGTGGAGCTTCACCTCCCTCCCAGAGCTTGACCTCCCCCCCCGCCAGCAGGGTATGATTTTGCCAGACCTCACCGCGCACCACCTTCATCGGCCCGAACACCATGGCCACCTCGGTGTGAATGTGAACTTTCGCCGGCCCCAGAGGTTTCCCCGGCCAGGAAAAACCGTCGACGCCGACAATCATGCCACCCTGGGGGGCTCTGCCGCTGACAGTGCGGTCATAGCAATTGCCGAGGGCCGCCGTTTGCGCCACCAGCTCGATGAAATATTCGGCCAGCACCACCCCATCCTCGACAAAAAGCCCCGCCTGCGGCAGCACCGCCTCGGCTTCACTGCGGCTCTCCTTTCGCCTGGTCAAGGCCTCCACCAAAAGAAGCGGCGGGCGATGCGGCAACAGTGTAATGGCCGGCCAAGGCAGGGCGACGGTGGGGCGGGCATAGCGGTCAGGGCTCATGGTGATTCTCCTCAGGATGACGCGTCGCAAGGAGTGGCGCCATCCCGGGATATCTACCGGATCGACGGCGGCATGGTCAAGGAGCTTCTCGGTATCTCCAATAAAAGCAGGGTTATCTTAGAAAATTTCTTGAGAAGTATTCAGCTATTGATTCTACTGGTGGACGGCGTGTAAGAACGCCACGACCATTTCCTTCGACTGCCGAGACGAGACCCCATGCAACAACGAAGGGTAGTAGCCACCGGCCTGGGCACAATCAACGCCGCCGGTCATGACCTCAGCGAATTTTACCGATCTCTCCGCCAGGGGCACTGCGGCATCGGGCAGGTGTCGGTCTTTGACACCGCAGAGTTCCGCACCCACCTCGGCGGCGAGGTGAGAGACTTTCGACCGGCAGAGTTGCTGCCGCACAGTTTTTCCCGCAAGCGGCTGTCGCGCTGTGACGCCATGGCCCTAGTGGCCACCCTTGAGGCCTTGCGCGACGCGCGCCTCTACCCGGTACCGGAGACGTTGCGACGCGGTATCGGCGTGGTCATCGGCGGCGGCGCCGGCGGCATGCTCGAATGCGAGGACGTCTATCGCCGCTACCTGCAGGGTGGCGCACCACCCGCCTACTCCGCCTTCGCCTCTTTCGGCTGCGCCTCCTCCGCCGATCATATCGCCACCTCGCTGCGGCTGATGGGACCGAAAACGACCTTTATGACCGCCTGCTCCAGCGGCGCCACCGCCGTCGGCTATGCCCGTGACCTGGTGCGTGACGGGTTGGCCGAGGTGGTCATCTGCGGCGGCGCCGAGCCGCTCTGTCGCATCACCTACTCCGCCTTCAACGCCTTGCAGGCAGTGGACCCGGATCCGTGCAAGCCCTTTGACAAGAGCCGTCAAGGTCTCAACCTCGGCGAGGGCGCCGGGATCATCGTTCTTGAGGAACTGCAGCACGCCCTG
>CAYSON010000015.1:1343-16291 GCA_964432635.1 uncultured Desulfopila sp. | reverse complement strand
TCACAGACACCTTTGGCAGTATCCAAAACCCGATGCGGGCACTCATGTGCAGTGTTCCGTCTCACATCTCGATGCGTAACCCAATACCGGGGTTTGAAGGGCACGGCCCTTACGCGGCACGGTAAAAACTACATCCAGATAGGGCTGGTGACACGCCCGACATTTCGACAACGCTACCGCTGCCAAGGATGGCTTTCGCGTTGCTCGCGCTGTCGGCCACGGCTACCACCGGGCTCACCACGCAAGGTTGGCTTGCGGAACATTCCGTCCCTCTCCGGATCGACACCGTGCTAGGGCCAGAGCCACCCGGCCAGGAAAAGCTAAATTCCATAGACCAGATATAGCATCCGGCCGGCGCACTACTGCTCCTCGTTGGCTGCGGCGCTACGGAGGGCTGTGGATTTTGTGGTGTGGGCTGTGGATTTTGTGGCGGGGGCTGTGGCTCGTTCGAGGTTGTCTCTGGCTCGGTCGAGGTTGTCTCCGCAGCAGGCGTTTGGCACGGGCTGCACACTGCATGCGCCGGAAGGACGATTTGACCGATTATCGGTTTGGTCCATTGCTCAGGCAGTACCGAGATGCCCGCCAGGACGCCGACGCCCAAGCCGATTTTACTCAAGGCTTGTCGTCGGTTTAACTGGCCTGTCTGTTTTTTGTTTTGTGTTGCTGAACCATCCTTACTAACCATTTTTCCCTCCTGTGTTGCGCGTGACGTTGGTAGATAAAACCAGCTAAGATAATTGAAATCATTCCGACAGAACAAAAAGCATGACATCGCTATGCAACTTCTGTTCCTCACCATGGACAAGCACTTAAAACCAGGTAATCCATTGGACAGAAAGGAGTTTTTGATGGATAACGAATAGAATTTACAATCCACCGGCTTTGCAAACTTCTCTCAGTTCGCGATATCCGGACTGGACCAGACCCATGAAAAAATGATCTCTTCTCCAACGTTCGACCCTTCTCTCTCAGATAGCTGCCTAATGACTCGAAAAAAATTTAGATCGTTTTCAACGGACATGGGTGTAGGGCGAAGACACCTTGAGACCATTGCCCCCCTTTCCATCCGCCCCATACCCGGCAGATCCGGTTGGCATGGACGACGGTGCGGATCTGCTGGTGGCGGATGTCGAGCGGCACCTCGACTTGATCCTGACCGCGGAAGCGGCACTGGGCCCAAACTCCATTGCATAGACTCATTTTCCACCGGGCAGATCAGGGCGAACGGAACCTGCCCCTTAGCCGGTTCGCTCAGACCAATTTCGTTCTCCCCCCTCAACCAGTGAATAGCTCAGTCAGGGTACGGCGGGATGGCGCCGCCGAAACTAACCGACCCACGCACACGGCGGGTGGATCTGGAAGCACCCCAGCCGCACCTTCGCTGAGGGAGGTGTGGTAGAAGATACCACGGGACAATTCGGCAGGTTGGCGGAGTGCTTTTTAAGGCACAGCCGGAGGCACGGTTCCGCCCTTATTGACGACCTCTTGCCGCGTATAGGTCAGGTTGAGACTTCCGCTGTTGTAGGCACCGATGGCGGTGGTGGTAATCTTTAGACTGTTGATTGTGTTGGTGCCATATTCATCAGTATTGTCTGTGCCGCTATGAACACTCTTCAACGCGGCTACGGTGACGCTCGCATCAACTGAGCCGCTGTTATAGGCCAAGTTGAAGGCGGCTGCGTTCGGCATCTTGTGAACTGCACTCGCGGTAGCTGGCAAAAGACCGTTGTTGGCTGGCTGGGCACATCTGGCCGTGCCGCAAAAGGTGGTGAAAAGCGTTTCGTCACTAAGCTCTCGAGTCTGGTCGATGACGACGTTCACGGTGTGGCCGTTGTTATAGGCGCCAATACCAGTGGTGCTGATGGTGTTGAAAAATTGAGCGTCATCGACAGACATTTCCGAGGTTTCGTGAGAAGGGCTACCTTCCGCCCGCACATTGTCGCCCCCGAAGGCGGTTGCCCCATGAATGGTGACACTGCCGTCGATATTGGCCGTATTGTAGGCGGCATTGTAGGAAAGACTATCGACATCCTGCAATGCAGTGCCGATAACGGTGATGATTGTTGCAAGTTGGTCGTCGCCGGAGTCTTTTGCCAAGCAAATGTCAGTTCCGCCGGGCGCCACGGCAAGGAGCACGAGCAAAGCCAAAACGGTACTGTGCCTGCACGGTGTGAGTGCCGCGATCCTACCGGCCTCTGACCGGGAGAAACAATAGTGCCCTTGGCAGTGGTGTTGACCTGGGGCATATCGAAGCGAGAGTGGCACCCGCCTGTATTCCTGCTTGCTCATTCAGGCTCACCTATTTCCCCGTTCGGGACTTGTGTTGCCCTTGGCCGGCCTGAGCCTGCTGCCGCTCGGCGGAAACCTGTTTGGAAATAAGGTAGAGGAAGCCTTTTCCGGTCGCGGGATCGTACTTAAGGGTGGCGTTGGTCAGGTCTCCGGCAAAGATAGTCTCGAGACCCACCTGACGCCGGTTTGAGCCGGTGTCGAATTTTTCAATCACCGCCGCGCGCAACATCAGGTAGTTGGGTTCCCCACTGGTGAGCAGCATCACCATCATCAGTTTATCGCGCCAAAAGAAGTATTGGATGGTCTGTAAAGGGGCCGCCCCTAGCGTCAGCTGATCTCCTTCAATTCCGTATACGGTCAGGCCTTTTTCCGGCTCCTCGGTGGTCAGGACCATGTTCTTGCTCTTTTGAGCCTTTGTCAGCTCGAGACCCCAAGTCATGCCCCTAAAACCGTCCACATCTGCCCGCACCGATACGACTGGAAAAAAAAGAGCGGCCACTACCAGCCACCAAAAACGTTTCATTGGCTACATCTTCTCCATAAAATGACCATGGTGCGGGTTTTTGCCCTGAGCGAAGACAACGGGTCTGGTCTCGATGATTTACCCTGATCAATCCTGATCTTGCTCTCTCCCGCCCGCAGGTTTGTATGCGCACCCCCCTAGCGACCGGCATGTCGAGCACTAGGGGGGACAACGCAGCTAACAGTTTAAGATAAAGATTAAAGATTTGAAACGTTACCAAAATTCCCGCTGACAAGTTCCTGCAACTTAATGTTCAGGTTGATGCTGCCGGCGTTGTAGGCGCCAATGGCGGTGGTGGCGAGTTGCAGATTGTTCAGGTCGTTATCCAGATATGTTGTAGTCGTTGTAGTTGTAGGACTTGCACTCGTACCACCAAAAACTGTCTCTACACTATTAACAGCGGAGATCTCGATACCCGAAGCAACCGCACCGGCATTGTAGGCCAGGTTGAAGGCAACGGTCTCGGGCAGTGCAGCGATCGCGGAACCACTGTTGCCTGAAGTTGTATCATAAGTGAACGCCGGCTCGGAGCAGAGCTGAGTGCCGCAGAACGAGGTAATCAGGGACGCGCTATTGAGGTTGCGAGTAATATCTGCGGTGACACCCAGTGCCTCTCCATTGTTATAGGCACCGATGCCGGTGGTTTCGATTTTGTTAACCAAGTCGCCGTAATCGACTGTCGCTCCCGTTGTCTGGACAAACGTACTCCCTACGACGGTCAAATCCTGTATGCCAAATGCAGTTGCTCCTTGAATGAGGACACTGCCATCAATTGCTTCTACGTTGATGGCCGAGTTGTAACCAAGAAGCTGCAAGTCTTCCACAGCATCATCTACTGCACCGATGATATCAGCAAGTTTTCCAGTTGTGGTATCTGCTGCCAGAACATTTGTACAACCCATCGCCAACGCCATTGTTGTAACCAATACTTTTCGTTTCATATCATCCTCTCTAAAAAGATTTGACTTTCCGTCCTGCCTCGGAGAAATCTAGCTCGTTTATAGGCGGCAGGGCCCATTAAGCCGATTTAAAACACCGCCTCTGTCGTCCTGAAGGAAGCACTCGGACTTGCAGTGTTACCTACTGATCTATGCGGACCGATCCATCCTGACTTCCAACGGATTCGGCACCGCTGGAGACATCAACATTTCCATCGCCCGAATTGGTGACCGAAGTGGTCGACGTATTCGTGGCCCCGACACTGGTGGTTACGGAATACTTGTCGTCGATCGGCACCATGGCGCCGGTCGAAGCGGTGACATTGTTGAAAATACCCTGCTGGTCATAATTGTTGACTGTACCGATAACAGTCTTCCCCAGACCATCGTAATAGTCGGATTCAGCCTTTTTAATCAAGTCAGCCTGCTGTAGTATCAAAGCTTTGGAGGCAGCCGTGGAAAAGCTGTAGTTGCTGCTCCAGTCTCTTACGGTAACGTCGGCCGCTGTGGCCACTCCGCCCAGCACACCGTCAAGAACAGCTCCAAGCACCACCAGTATTAGTGACAACATCTTGTGAATTTCCATGCCCGTCTCCGAATGCTAAAACCCTATTTTCTCAGATCTTTCTCTGCAATGTTATCCGGCTCACCACAATACGCCAGGGGGGATGACGCGCTGGTTCTCCCGGTCATCCTCCCAGAAGGTATTTGTCTGAGGAGGGGTTGGGTTCGGTTTTGGTTGGTCAGTATCACCCCTGTCTCCCGCAGGTTCCTGCGATATTGGCGAGGGCTCTTGCGGTTGTTCTTGGTTTTTTTGGTTCTTATTTGTCATCTTCCCCTGGCGGACCGGCGTGATTTCTTCGAGTTTTGGTTGTGGCTCGTCGGGGGGGATCTGTAAATTGTTGATTTGGATGTGAGCTGCCATCTTCTCCGCAGTCCGGGTCTGGTCTAAACGGCCATGAGCCTGATCGATCTCACTGCGACAATCGGCATATTTATTCACATTCATCACCTGGGTGAGCAGTTCAAAAGTGGCCAGGTACAACATCTGCCGCAGGCTAGACTGCACGGCCTCGCGCTTGAAGCCGCCAATGTCCACATTTACCAGGGTTGTACCGAAGAAGCGGCCGAGGCCAACTCCCGCTTCATTAGCGACAATCTCTTTTTGCAAAGGCACGCTGGCCAGAATCCGTCCGGTCCGGGTTTCAGTGAGAAAGAGATCGAGGCTGACCAGAATTCGATGCTGGCGAAAGCGCGGCCCGCCCCCAGCCACCGCAAACTCTAGACCACCGCCCGGAATGAAATCTAAGGTGTTGATACTGCCGGTGATGAAGAAGCTGCTTGGCACCAGGGTATCTTTGGGACCGATCTTTAATTGTATCTCGGTAGTGATGATTCGTGGATCACGCCGATTGACCACACTTACCCCGGCTAGCATCAAGGCAGACTGGACGATGTCTCCGGCTCCCTGGGTGACAAATTTACCAGTTCCACCTTCGCTCATTTGCTCTTTGCCGGTATTGTCGATGATCGCCCCGACTGCAAAGTTGTGGCCCGAGTTGATACGTCCGCGCAGGCATTTCATCGCGGTATCGAAAGGGGTAACGATGTCGGATATCGGTGGCCCCTGCATTGGGGGTACATTTTCGTCATTCCAGGTATATGCACAGCCGGAAAGCGTCAGCATCAGCAGGGCGACAGCGACCAGCCTTATTCTGGTCTCCAAGCAATTTTTCATGCACTACCCGAGAGACAGGGCAGCAAGAAACAAGGTCGTTGCCCAAAGCAGTGTTTCTGACGACTCTCGTAGCTATGTCGCAGACAAAATATATTGATATTATTACGCATTGTTATGTCGCACCACATTGTCTTATCCATTTTTTCGTCTTTCCGTTGTTCACTAGCTGTGTCTTGTATTCCGGTAGTTGTGCATCTATCATGCCGAAAAGTTTGCCGATAATCTTTCCTTTATCGCCTTGGCAAACCACATGTCTTTACGGATAGTTATGGCCACTTGAAATAACCGGAACGCATCTTCACTTTCTCTTTGCCTATCACCGGTGATAGACTTTTTCTAAGATTGACAGACAGTCTCTCATATCTAGCGGACTCCTGTTTGGGCGCCTGTTTGATGGCCGGTTCCGAACCAGTGTACCGACACAGCTCAGTTTTATTACAAGCGATCGAAGCAAGAACGTCCGTTTAGTTTGGGGAAAAGGAACCGGCCTGGGTCGTTATTATCCCAACTCTATCGAGATACTCACGCCATTTTGCTAGAGGAACCTTGAACCCTAAAAAAACTCCACGACCACCTCGCTGTTGAGGCACATAGACCCCGTGGCTGTTGAAGGTGTAGATTGGAATAATGTCGGTACGTTTCGAAAGGGGTCGAATTTGCGGTACAATATTATCGAGGACGAGGGGATCACTGCCGTGATCAGTTGAGTAAAAGAGAACCATGTGGCTGGCTTTACTAGGCAGTTTAGTCACGCAACACAAATAAAGCGAGTTTTCCTCGACACCCATTTTTATCAGGGTATAGTACTTGCTTAACGCATAATCCTCACAATCTCCCACCCCCTTGTCGAGGAACTCTTCCGGCACACTCCAATAATCCTTTTCGCCCCACACTGTAGGATCATCTCCATATTTCAACTGATTAAAGAAACTGTTCACGGTTTTGAGCTTCTCAGTCTTGGACATTCGGCTGCCTTTTGAAATCAAGACCTGCCACGATTCTACTCGACCAACGATGTTGCTATTATCGGCTAGCTCAATAGGTTCTTCTAACTCCTGCGAGTACACGATTCGCATTGGTGCGTTGGCATTGATCGAGCGGGGCGAGAAAAAAACAATGCCAGATAACAGGATCAAAATCATCGATGCGCGCAGGTAGCATTGTCTCTCCCACTGTAAATCTTGTATCTCCGCCTGCACGATGTTCACGGTTATCGCTTCAGTAAGGCGGGCTGTCGCCCGCAACCCAAGGACCCGTAATCCCCTCCGGGGATAAGTACCATGGTGATGTTTCGACCATCTGTATTTTCCAAAGTTCAATTTCTCGTTTTTTCAAACAGCTTTCCCGGAGTAAGGTACTAAAGCTAACGTAGCTCAGGCCTAGTCTCGTCAGCTCCAGCGAACAAAACATTTCAAACAAACATCCTTGCTATCGCCTCATTGTTTTCCTCAAAGACCCTGAATATTTCTGGGTCGAACTGACGGCCGCAGAGGCTCCGCATAACCGCCATTGCCTCTTCGTGGCCCATAGCCCTCTTATAAACCCGCTCAGATCGAATACTGTCATACGTATCGGCGATGGCAACTATTCTTGCCGACAGAGGTATATCATCCCCATGCTTTCCATTTGGATAGCCACTGCCATCGAACCACTCATGATGGTTTAGGGCGATCTCTGCTGCTCTCTGTAAAAGGTCGTTTCGAGCGTAATCGTCGAGACGGAAAACTACTTTGGCCATAGTGCCTACAGTCAGGGCCCCTTCCTCCTGGAGAAAATTATTGGAGCGAAGAAGATCGTAGCCCAGCTTGCTGTGGCAGCGTAAAATGGCTATTTCCTTTTCAGTCAATTTCTCATTTTTTAGCAAAACGTAATCTGGAACTGCAAGTTTGCCTATATCATGAAGAGAGCTGGCAATGAAAATCTGGTCGCTATAGCTCCTGACAAGTCCAAATCGATCAGCGAGGAATTTCGAATAATACCCAACTCGCACCACATGATTCCCATCTTCACTACTTCTATACTCACCGGCTTTGGCAAGGCGAAGTATCATTTCCACCTTGTTTGCCTCCAGTTGTTTAGAACTCTCGAACAAGAGCTGCTTATATTCGATGGCCTTTTTTTCAAGCTTCGCATACTTGTTGCGCTCGTGGAGGATCGTACTTATTCTCGCTACCATTTCGCTCGGTTTAATCGGCTTGTGGATTAAATCGATGGCCCCCAGTTCCAGTGCCTTGGCCTTGAGATAAGGATTCTCCAACGCCGTGTACATGACCACGGGAAGTTTGTCCCACCGAGTATCTTCGCGCAGGCCTTTCAGTACGTGAAACCCATCACGATCTGGCATTTTGATATCGGATACGAAAATATCTACCGATTCTCTTTCGAGAATGGCCAGAGCTGCATTTGCCGTAGAGGCAAAGCTGCATCGCCATCTCAGCTTTTTTTGCACTATCATCCGCTTGAGGCTTTTTAAAATCGCCACATCGTCATCAAGGAAAAGGACATGATCCTCCCACCCGGTACCGAACGTTCTACGGGAAGTCTGCTCTGATTCCATTACCCCACCCCTCTGCATCGATGAAAATACCTTGGCCCTCACAACCCTGCGCGATTCGACGGCCAAACGAATCCAGCAACCACAATCCCCAGAGCAAGTTCGATGCCACGCTGTTAAGAATGGCCGTGAACTATTTCATGCATTTTTCCGGTTAATTATCATTCCCAGCCCTTGCTTTTCTTTCAGAAACCGTCTAGTTAGTCTATCAGAGGAGACCATCGTCTCTCAGTTTGACAGACAAGTACACTCGCACACAGATACGTGTTGGTACTTCACTCGAAAAACTTCTCCCATCCGCAACACGCATGAACGGTAAAAACTCATTTAAGGTCATGGTGGTCGATGACGAAAGCGACATCCAGAAGTCACTCAAAAGACTCCTTAATCGCCCAGACTATCACCTTGTTTTTGCCAGTTGTGGGGCTGAGGCACTACGTCTCTTGGCCGTCGAACCGGTTGACCTGATGCTCCTTGACCTGAAGATGCCACATATGGATGGTCTCGCCGTTTTACGGGCCGTACAGGAAGTCTTTCCGGGTCTTCCGGTGATCATGCTTACCGCCCATGGCAGTATCCAGGAGGCTGTTACCGCGTTGAAAATTGGCGCGGTCGACTTTTTCGAAAAGTCAGTAACCCCGGAACTACTGCGCAACAAGGTCGCCCTTCTTTATAAGGAGTGGGCACTTCGGCGTGAAAACGAGGCATTGCTCAAACAACTCAACCAAACTTTCAACTACCCAGATTGCTGGGTGAATCTTCAACCATGCTTCGCTTGAAAGACATGATCGCCAGGATATCTCCCACCGACACTTCGGTGTTGATCCAAGGTGAAAGTGGTACTGGCAAAGAACTGGTCGCCAGAGCGATTCACCATCACAGTCTTCGTAAAAACAAAGTTTTTATTCCCGTCGACTGTGCTTCTCTCAATGAAACCGTCATCGAGAGCGAACTTTTTGGTCACGTCAAGGGTGCCTTTACCGGCGCCGAACAAAATACCCTCGGCCTCTTTCGGGCGGCAGACGGTGGAACTATCTTCCTGGACGAGATAGGGGAGATTCCCCTCCGTACACAGGCCAAACTTTTACGGGTACTGCAGGAAAGGGAGGTGCGTCCAGTCGGCTCAACCGGCAGAAACGTTATTAACATCAGAGTAATAGCGGCCACTAATCGTGATTTGCTCAAAGCTGTCAGAGAAGGGGGCTTTCGCCAGGATCTCTATTACCGTTTGAGCGCCATCAACCTTCAACTCCCGCCATTGCGGGACCGAATGGAGGATATCACGCTTCTCGCCAGGCATTTCTTCGCCTCCTTCAATGCGAGTTCCGGTCCGGCAAAGACCCTTGGCGAGGCGGCCCTCAACCGGCTGCAACGCTATGACTGGCCCGGCAATGTTCGTGAACTCGAAAACGTTCTCCGCGGGGCTTTTACTTTGGCGAAGGCGTTGCAGGTTTCTCCCGAAGATCTTCAGATCAACCAGCCGCCCACTCCGCCTCCAGTTCTTTCTAGAGGTTTTGCAAAAGATCTCTATAACAGTGAAGAGGAAATCATCCGCGAGGCATTGCAAGAGACGTCCGGCAACAGGCGCAAAGCGGCAAAATTACTAGGCATCAGTGAAGCCACACTCTATCGTCGCCTCAACGAATACCAAATCTGAGGCGGGCCTCATCCCCTCCTCCCAGGTTGTCTTCAGCTTTGAGAGGGTCTAATTCGCCGCCCTCTCAAATTGAGAGCTGCATTTCCGCAAAAGCCATTCCCATATACAAAACTGTCCCTTATTTGCACTCTTACACTCACACCACCGCCACACCTCGCTTGGAATAATTTTTGCATTTGTCCCCCCGTGTTTCAGATGGTGGTCATTCCTTTACGACTCGTCAGTGCGACCGCGATTTTTCCGAAAGGTGCCTGTTCTTTCCTGCACCACAGATACCATTAGAACCTGGCAATCGTGAGCGTCCGTCTCTCGCATCGCCCCAATAATGTTTTTCTCTCTCGATGATGCACACACCAAAATTTGCAGACGAAAAATCAGGGGGAAGATTGTCATTCTTGATCACCCTGGTGGGACCTCTTCTGGCTAAAGCCTCCTCTCGTCAGTCCCCCTCGCCGTATCTCTGGCGGCATGAAGGGAGCATCCTCAATCGACGTTTCGGAGACATTTCAGGCCGACCGAAGTTCTTCTTATCGACCTTGATCCTGCTGGTCGCCGCTTTCCTTGCGTATCAATGGCTTTCTGTTTACAACGCTCGTCAGGCCTATAAAGCACAGGTCCTCGAGACAAGTTTTTCGAACAATGCCGATAAGGCCATCGTCCTCGACGGCATGATAAACCTCTGGGGCAAGGATTTATATGCCCTGGCCAGCAGTCCCGAGATAACAGGTTTTTTTTCCTACAACAGACTAAGGATGAGTGAAACCTATGGGTTAAGAGCCAGCCGCCGCCAGATCTTCAGGCTTTTCAAACAGCACAATCTTGAGATCGACCTTCAAGGCAGGACACCTTTCAAACGTCTGGCGCTGTTCGAAAAAAACGGGTCTCCCGTTACCGAGTACGACACGGGATTGATCAGCTTTCCCGCCTCTTCGACATCCGCAATTCAACTATTTCGTAATGTCCCGTCAAACGGCTATCGCGTCGCCATTGAAAGCGAAAATAGCGAACTCCTGCTGTTCACCGCCCCAGTCCACAATGGAAACTCGGTAATTGGCTTTCTTGCAGGATGGGTGTCACTGCCAGAGATCTTCTCGCAATTGTTTCGAATCAACGCAAACCCCGAAACATCAACAGAACCAACTGAATGGGTAAGGCTGGAGATCTACGGACAGCAATTCGTTTATCCGCGCCATATCGAACAACCAACAACCGCCCATGGGCTCACGAGGCATTCCCCCCAAAAACCAGAGCCCCGACCAACCCCTCTATCCCTCTCTGAACAGGGGACGCAGGGCAGTTGGCTCACGGTCGAAGGCCAAGAGTCGTCGTTCTACCTCTTTCCTGCCGCCAGAGATCGTTTCACCCTCACCTATGCTGCCACGAAAGAGCGTCTTTTCCCGTTCCACTCGCCAGAAACGTCCTCCATCCCTCTGGCTATCATCAGCGCCGTGATGTTGGTGTTGTTTCTCCTGGCAATCACCTGCCAAGTCAAAGCCGATATATCCCAGACACGTGTCGATAGAGCAACCAACGAAAAAAGGATTCTCCAGCAACACTCGCAAAAGCTGTTCATGGAGAACTCGACACGAAAGTACACGGAAAGCAGTCTGCGACGGGAAAACGCCATACTGCGCGCCGAACGCGAACGCAACAATCTTGCTTTGGCCGCGACAAATATCGGTTTTTGGGATTGGCGCCTCGACCGCGACGAGGTGACGGTGAACGACCGCTGGGCCATGATGTTGGGCTATGAGGCAGATGAACTCCGCCCCTGCTCATACCGCACTTGGGCTGATCTAATTCATCCCGATGACAGACCGAAGGCCTTTTCTCTCCTCGACCAACATCTTCGAGGGGCAAACGTCGCCTTCTCGTGCGAACTGCGAATGTTGCGCAAGAATGGAGGTTGGCTCTGGGTGCTTACTCAAGGGCAGGTGATCGAGTGGGCACAGGTCGGTAAAGCTAAACGTATGACAGGAAGTCACACTGATATCTCTGTGCAAAAAGCCACGGAACAACATTTCAAGGAAAGCGAAGAAAAGTTTCGAGCATTTTTCGAATCCATCGACGACATGATTTTCGCCATCACCGCACAGGGGCATATCGTTTACGCAAACCCAGCGGTAGAAACCACGCTTCAGTACCCAATCAAGGAGTTACAGGGAATACATCTCCTGGAACTGCACCCCGAAAACGTTCGCGAAGAGGCTGAAAAAGTCTTTCAGGCCATGCTTGCCGGTTCACTGCGCACATGTCCCCTGCCGCTGCTCACCCGTAACGGACGCACCGTCCCGGTCGAGACCCGGGTCTGGCGCGGCAAGTGGAACGACCAGGAGGTCATTTTCGGTATCAGCAAGGATCTCAGCGGCGAAGAGGAGGCCAAGCAAAAATTCGAGAGGGTTTTCCGTTACAATCCGGCGTTGATGTCGCTTTCTGCACTCGAAACCGACACCCTCATCGATGTCAACCACTCCTTTCTCGATACGTTGGGCTTCTCTCGCCAGGAAGTACTCGGCAAGACCTTCAACGATCTCAACCTGTTCACCGAACCAGAAACCGCGACAAGGCTACTGCGCCCAGACATCGAGGGACACTTCTCCAACATCAAGATGCAGGTTCGGCACCGCGATGGCCGCACTGTCGACGGGCTGTTTTTCGGCGAACGACTACACAGCCAAGGCAACGCCATGCTCTTGCTGGTGATGATCAACATCACCGATCTGGAAAATGCCGAACGACAGCTGCGTCTTGCCAACGAAACGATGGAATTGCGGGTTAAGGAAAGAACGACTCAGTTCGAAGAACTGCATCATCGCATGTTGATCCAGGACAAGATGGCATCTTTAGGGCAGTTGGCGGCTGGCGTAGCCCACGAGTTGAACAACCCGATCAATTTCGTCGCCAATAATTTCTCAGCCCTGAAGGGTTACTTCGCGGATCTCTCCAAGATCGTCTCCGCCCTGCGTGACCTCGACAACGGCAAAGACACCCCCGCCCTGATATCTTCAGACGATGAAAACCGCCTCCGGTTCATACTCGACGACATCCCCGACCTGTTCGAAGAATCCCAGCGCGGTTTCGAGCGGATCGCCAAAATAATCGTCACCATGCGGGAGTTCTCGCGCACCGACCTCAGCAGCCAATTCGTTCCTTTCGATGTCAACGCCGGTATCGAGGAAACGCTGACCATCGCCAGAAACACATACAAGTACTGCGCCGAAGTCGAGACCCAATATGGGGAAATCCCCGAGATCCGTTGCGTTCCCGACCTGCTCAAACAAGTCTTCCTTAACCTGATCGTCAACAGCGCCCAGGCGATAGAGGCCGAACAGCGTCAGGAGAATGGCGTGATCAGAATTACCACCCGCGAGGAAAACGATGATCTGCTCTGCACCTTCGAGGATGACGGACCGGGAATTCCCGAGGATATCATGCACCGGGTCTTCGACCCCTTCTTCACCACGAAACCGCCGGGAAAAGGGACCGGCCTAGGCTTGAGCCTCTGCTGCGACATCATCGTCAAGACCCACCAGGGGGATTTGCGTGTTTCCTGTCCCGGAAGTGGCAAAGGAGCTTCTTTCACCATACGCCTGCCGATGCACGCCGACACGGCACGATCGACAAACGGGCCCGACAAGGAAAACATGGTCTAGTCACCGAAACAAATATCGGCTGATCGACTGGGCCTCACTACGGTTATCTGGTGGTCAGTCGCGAGAAAAACGGCAGATCTCCGTCGAAGGACCTGTCAAGGTAACAACCGTGTCGGAAAAAGCGGTGCGGACGCAACGGGTGCTGAACGAAGATGGTGCGAGATGCGCTTTTACTGTCATTCCGAGGGACAATAGGACAAGGAAAATGGCATAACAAAAAGGTCTCAGAGAGATTCGAACGCAGGCTGTCAAGGACCTCCGCCCCATACAAACCTCGCGCGGTGGGAAACGCCACGATAAAGTCCTGCGGCGGCTCAGCCGCTTGCAGGAGAAAAGCCACGAGATATATCAGCACCACTCAGCCTGCACACTCATTCAAGGGGAAGACAGCGCCTGTCAGTTGTGCGAGACATTGACATAACTCGAGAGTACTCAGCCAGGAACGAGCCAGATGGTCGTGAAAGCCCTGAGGTCGAAGAAACCAGCGCCCGCACGGTTTGCGGCCTGGGCGCTACTTGGCCTTAGCTCCTGGCCCCCGTTTTGCAAAAGGAGATTTCATCAACCGCGTTAATTTCCCTAAAAGCCTATTGCCCTGGTTATTACGATGAGAGAAAGCCGCTGCGTCATCCTCGGGAAAATTAGCTCCACCTACTGGCTGAAAAAGCTCCTCGACCACGATTTCACCGAAATTCAGATAGTCGAAAGAGACGAGCAGTTGGATAGCTTGCCCGCCTCCCCCGCCACCCTGGCGTTGCTGGGCACTGACACCTACCCTGGGGCACCGCTCGGCGAGGCCCTGGAAAGGCTGCAACGACGCCTCAGCCCTCACTTGACGCTTTGTCTCGTCGACTCGCTCGACGCAGCCACCGAGGTGAAGCTGCGCTGCCTCGGACTTAGTTTTCTCGGCAGTTACACATTGTTCATCAAGCACGCCGAAAACCTCCTTGCCAGAGCCATGGAGAGGGCGCCGCTTCTCGCCGACGACGGGAATCTGGCCTTGTCCCATTACCCAACATCCGAAAAACGGTGAAACGAATATTCCATGCGACCAGAGCTGAACTTTTCGAAAAGCGTCTATGCCAACCGGCGAGGTAAGCCTTTCCTGTTCCTCTTCTGTGGAACGATGCTCCTCGCCTCTCTTGTCTATCCTGCCATTTGCAAGGCAGGAGAAGCCAGAGGCCGATACGCGACCCTGCGTTACGACGCGCCGCAACTGCTCGATGGCTTCAACGAAAGACTCTCCCTCGGCTCGGCCACCTTGGCCTTCTTGGGCAAACGGCCTATCCTCACCCGCCAGGACGAAGTCCTCGCCAAGATCGATGCGGTGGTTGAGCAGGTCGAAACCGCCCTCGCCATGTTCCCCGATCAACTGCACCTCACCCTGGTGCTGCTCGGCGACCGTGAGGCGGTGGCGGAAGAAGTGGCAGCGGCGCCAATCGACAGGTGTGGCGACAACATCGCCTGCTATTGCCCGACAAGGAAAACCATTTTTCTCTCGGCCAAGGACGCCGATGCCCTGGTCCTCGCCCACGAAGTCGGCCATGCCGTCAGAGACGGATATTTAAACTTCGCCATCCCTGGGCGCATCAAATACGC
>CAYSON010000015.1:0-1333 GCA_964432635.1 uncultured Desulfopila sp. | reverse complement strand
AGAAGGAAGAAAGCCGGCAACACAGCAAGGAGTGCCTGCCCGGTCTTGTCTATGGGAAGGTTTCCGCTCCGGATCCGGCCATTTCATGGCTGGAACGCGGCAGGTGAATGGTGAAGGAACATCCCATTCCAGGCTTGTTGGCGACAGCGATCCACCCCTTGTGTGCCCTGACAATGCTCCTGGCCATGGCCAGCCCCAACCCCCGGCCCAGAAACTTGGTGGAAAAGAAGGGGTCGAAAATTCGCTCGATATCCCCTTGAGCGATACCCGGCCCGCGATCCTCGACTTCTATGAAGGCATACTCGCACTGGGGATTCGGGTGATCACCCGGCAAGTGCTCTCCCAGCCCCAGGTTAGCCTTGGCGAGGCTCCCCGTCCGCAGAAACACACCCCTCCGCCCGTCGCCGGTCGCCTCGAGGGCGTTGCGCAGCAGGGCATCGACGACCTGCACCATCTGCTTTCTGTCCGCCAGAACGGTTACCGAGGAGGTGCTGTCGGAGGAAAGCTCGACACGGCCACGGTAAAGACTCGGCTGATAAAGAAAAACGGCCTCTTCACAAACCGATACCAGGTCGGTAGGCTCTCTCGCCGACTCTTCAGGGCGGACATAGACACGCAGCTGGTCGATCAGCCCAATGGCCCTCTCCGCGCCTCGCATCGCCTCGTAGAGAGATTTGGCGACACCAATTTCGTTCCTGTGTAGGCGAATTTCGGGGGACAGATCGTGCCAGGCGAGATGAAGATTCCCCTGCACCACCGTGAAGATATTGGCATAGTGGTGGATGATGGCCCCCGCCATCGTGTTGAGACACTCGGCTTTAAGCCTGTGGCGCTGCTCCTTTTCCAAGGCCTTGGTGCCGGTGAGGTCGTGGAAAGCGATCAACGCGGCAACCCCTGGCAACGCGGTTTGCCATGAGAGGGCGGCCAATGTCGCACGCACGACCCGTATGCGACTCTCTCCATCGAGAATATGCAGCTCGCCTTCCCAGCATGATCCGTTCAGGGAAATAGCCGCCAGCGAGTCCCGCAACAGCGCCAACGAACCCGGCAGGACACACCTCTGCAAGAGCGAGGAGACATCTTGCCCAGGGGAATTACCGCCCAGAAGATCCAAGAAGGCATCATTGGCGAACAACAGGGGTACCTCGTCCTCATCGGTGGCGACCACGGCGAACGGGGCGCGAGTATGGCTCAACAGGCCCACATCGATCTCAAGTTCCGTAGACGCGGCGCTATTCATAAGCCTCCCTCGCGCATTCCCTGCGGCTCGTAGAAACCGCTCTTTGCTATCCAGTCCACCCTACTCCCGGGATAATAGCAGCTCGGGTACCAA
>CAYSON010000014.1:0-17340 GCA_964432635.1 uncultured Desulfopila sp. | reverse complement strand
CCCAGGAACTGATGGAGAAAATCACCCTTGATGTCGCTGCTTCTGCCAGCTATTACCATTCAGAGGACAGCGGCTTCGCCGAAGCCGGAAATCCTGGCGAGAAATACCAGCAGTTCCACAACGGCATGGTGTCCTTGGGGCTGACCATCCCCTTCGCCGAATATTTCGCCGTCAAGCCGGTAATTTCCTATTCTTTCCCGCTCACCGACAAAGCTGAAGAATATATCGAGTCGGTCAGCCTGAGCGACGAGTCGAGTTTCTTCTTCGGCGGTGTCACCTTGTCCATGGCCTTCTAGCATAGTCGTGTCGAGCGACCAGATTCATGGATGCAGCAGAGAATCTGGTCGCCGTGGCGCAATCGGCCAGATGTCGGCAGCGCCTCCATCATCAGGGTGATAAAGGCGCTGCCGACATGATACTGGTCATGGTGGTATAGTTGGTTGACGGTGTTCAGTTGCCTAGGGCGGCGATCTCGTCCTGCATGGCCTCGATCACGCGAAGCGGATCGGCGGCCTTGCTGATCGGTCGGCCCACCACCACATGGTCGGCACCGGCGGCGATGGCGTGCCCGGCGGTGACGATGCGTTGCTGGTCGTCGCTGCCATCGCGGGTGTTGGCGCCGGGGCGGATGCCGGGGGTGACGATGAGCAGTCGCTCACCGAGGTCGCGGCGTAGCGTCTCCGCCTCAAGGCCCGAGGAAACCACGCCGTCGCAGCCCAGTTCCAAGGCCCGTTTGGCGCGCAGGGCGACAAGATCGGCGATGCTGCCGGTCATGCCCATGAGGCGCAGGTCCTCTTCGCCGAAGCTGGTGAGTACCGTCACCGCCAACAGTTTCATGTCGCCGCGGGCCTCGACGGCGGCGCGGACGATGGCGTCGTTGCCGTGGATGGTGGCCAAGCTGACCCCGCGGTTGTTGATCTGCTCGACTGCCAGCTTGACCGTCTCGGGGATGTCGAAGAACTTGAGGTCGAGCATCACCTTGTGACCGCGGTCGTGCAGCCAGTCGACGGTTTCGAACCAGCTGGCCATAAAGAGTTGCAAACCGACTTTATAAAAGGTGACGTGCGATTCGCAACGTTTCACCAGGGCCTTGGCTTCGGTCGCGCTCGGCAGGTCGAGGGCGACGATGATGCGCTCCTTCAGGGGGATGTTTTTGGGCATCGGGTTCCTCTTCATTGAAAATGGTTGGGCAGCCTTCTTCGGCTCGCGCCTTCTTTTACTTGTCCATGCCTTTTTTGGCAAGCTCGTCGAGGATGCGGCGGCAGGCCAAGGCCACCGAGTCAGCATGTTCTATCCCTTCACTGAGGGTAAGCAGTATGGTGTCGACGTTCCCGTCGCCATCCCAAAAAGCGGCGTGGCTGTGCCGTAATCTTTGTCCCCGCTCGCTTAGAAGTCGCCAGGCCTGGGGTTCGCTCTCGTGGTGGAGGCAGGCGGTGGCAAGATCACGGCGCCATTGCCCCAACTCTGCAAAAGTTGGCGCCAATGCGGCCGCCGTTTCCGCCAGTGGTCGGGCAGAGTTCTCTGCGGCCTTGGCTGGGGAGGACGATGACACAGCCGTCGGGGCGGTGGGCCCCGCCCCCTGCAGCGGTGGTGCGGCCGCAGATTTCTTCTCTTTTTCAGGCGAGAGCAGCTGCCCCGGTGCGGGTGAGCTGGCGAAGGGGGCTGGCGAGGGTGCCCTTTCGGCCGCTGGCGGTGCGGCCACCTTGCCCTTGAGCCGCTCCGCTTGCTGCGGAGAAGCCCCACCATCGGCGATCGGGGCTGGTTCGGGAAGCGGCACGGTGGAGACGGTCGTTGGGGGTGCTCCTCCGGCCGGGATCTCCTTTTTATCCCGCAAGGGCATACGTTTCGTTTGAGCAGACGAGCTGCTCAACTCAGCTTTATCCGTCAATATTGCCTGAGGCACCGGGGGCAGCGGGGCGAGGGGAGTCTCGTCGAGCTCGACCACCTGCAGGTAGAGGACCAGGCAGGCGGCCGCCGCCAAGGCCAGGCCAACGGGACGGAGCCGCCGCAGGCGGCCGCGAAGAGCGGCACGGTTGGCGCGGGCAAGCAGCCAACGCTGGTAACAATCGGGGCAGTGGGCCAGGTGGGCCAAGAGGTTTTTTTTCTCGTGGCCGCCGCGGCCGTCGATGAGCAGGGCCAGCTGCTCATCGTTGAGACAGGGTGCGGGCACCGGTCTTCTGGCGGCGGCCAGGGCCAAGAGGGCGGTGGCCTGGGAATTTTTCGAGGTGGTTGGTGAGCGGTGACGGGTCATGGTCGATGTTTCACAAAAGGTTCACTCTCAGTGACGGACAAAGATCATTGCTGTGTCGGCTTCTTTAGAGAAGAAGCGCTTATTTCTCCGGGGAAAAACCAAGGGCCTCGGCCAGGCCGCAGCGCTCCAGCTCATCGCGCAGCCTTTTTAATAAACGACGCATTCGGCCGTGCACCTGGAAGCGGCCCAGGCCAAGCCGCTCCCCGGCCTCGGCAACGCTGAGCCCGTCCTGAAAGCAGAGACGCAAAAGCAGTATTTCCTCGGGCTGCAGGCTGATGTTGATGCTTCGGTAGCGTTGCCAGGTGTCGGGGGGAGGCGGGTCCGCTCGCTCGAGAATCAGTGCGGAGATGGCCCGCAGCAGCTCCTCCTGTTGGCGGCGTTCGGAGATGTCACCGCCGTCGCCTTCCGGGGCGGCAACATCTTCGCAAAGCTCGGTCTCCTGGCCCTGTGCCATGCCGCAGTCGGGAATGCGGGCGAGAATCTCGAAGGCGGCGCTTTCCAAACGCGGGTGCGGTTCGTCGGGACAGCTTTGTCCCACCCGCTCAACCGCCTCGTGGGGCGGCAGCCGCTCAAGGCAGAGGGCCTGGAACAACCGCAGCCAAAAACCGCCGAAGGTCTGCAGCCATAGTGGCGGACGGCGGCGACCAAAGCGACGTCTGGCGAAATCCTCAAGCAGGCGCGCTGTTACCGCCCTGATATATGCAGCAAAGGAGGCGCGGCCGGCGTACCCACGGACGCGGCGCCACTCTTCGGCGGCAAGGCCATCGATCACCGCCAGGGCCGCTTCCTCGGCCAGATTTCCCGGGCCGAAACGACGCACTGCTAGGGCGTTGATGGTCTGCCAGTGCTGCAAGGTACGCTCTTTCCACTCCACCACGCTTCTCTCCACTGTGAACATCGGACTGCTTGTCTCTTTTCATACCTGAGAAACTCGTTTCATGCTATTTATGAACGTATTTCGTCAAGGTAGTGTTGTCTTTGGGCAGGGCTTCGCAGCCATGGCGCGCCAAGCTCGCAAAAAAATACCTTGGGCCCGACACATTGTTTTCCGCTGTCCGTCATTGTCGGCAAAGGCGTTGTCGGTTCGACTGCGCAAACCCAGACACTCAAGGAGCGTATATGAAAACAGCTACTCGCCGTCCCGTTCTCGTCATTTCACTGGCCGCATTGTCCCTTGTCGCCGCCTGCAGCGGCCCGCCAGCGACCGTCCAGACTAAAAAAGAAACCACCACCGCATCCCCGTCGGTGGTCGCCCCAACGCAGGATGCCATTGTTGGCACAGCCAAGGGCAAGACGGAGCTGGCAGTCAACATCGCAACGCCACTGTCCCCGATGCTATCGCCGGCACCTCGCGACAAAAAGGCGATGTCGGCTGGTGTCGACGGCCTTTCCCGGCCGCAGCCCCTGTACGAGAGGATGATGCCACCCCCCATGGCAGACCAGCTGCAGCCCTTGCCCCCAGGGGAGCAGGAATCCTACAATCCGCTCGCCGAGAATCCGCTGGTGGTCACCGCCAACGATCCGCTGTCGACCTTTTCCATCGATGTCGATACCGCCTCCTACGCCAATGTCCGTCGCCTCATAGGCGGCGGCACGCTGCCTCCCCCAGGAGCGGTGCGCATCGAGGAGATGATCAATTACTTTACCTACGACTATGCCGAACCAAGTGATGGGCCAATCGGCGTCACCAGCGAACTCGGCCCCTGCCCGTGGCGGCCGCAGAACAAACTGGTACGGCTCGGCATCAAGGGGAGAGATTTGCCCGCTGAGCAGATTCCCCCCTCCAACCTGGTCTTTCTCATCGATGTCTCCGGCTCGATGAACCAGCCCAACAAGCTGCCGCTGCTGCAGCAGTCGCTGACCATGCTGGCCGAGCAGCTCAGCGGTCGTGACCGCATTGCCATGGTGGTGTATGCCGGTTCCAATCGGGTGGTGCTGCCGCCCACCGCCGGCGACAAGACCGTCGAGATCAAAGCGGCCATCGCCGCCCTGGCCGCCGGCGGCTCCACCTACGCCTCGGGCGGCATCGCCACCGCCTACCAACTGGCGCGACAATCCTTTATGCCCGGAGCCAACAACCGCATCATCCTCGCCTCGGACGGCGACTTCAACGTCGGGGTAACCAGTCGCGACGAACTGGAGCGGTTGATCGCCCGAGAGCGCGAGTCGGGCATCTACCTCACCGTTCTCGGCTTCGGCATGGGCAACTACCGTGACGATACCATGGAAATTCTCGCCGACAAAGGCAACGGCAATTACGCCTATATCGACTCCCTTCTCGAAGCTCGCAAGGTGCTGGTCAAGGAGCGCGTCAGCAATCTCTTTGCCCTGGCCAACGATGTCAAGATCCAGGTGGAGTTCAATCCGGCAATGGTCAGTGGGTATCGCCTGCTCGGCTACGAAAACCGCATGATGGCCGATGAGGACTTCAAAAACGACAAAAAGGATGCCGGCGAGATCGGCGTCGGCCATCGCGTCACCGCCCTCTATGAGCTTTATCCGGTGGGTTCCCCGGATCTTCCCAAGGTGGACGGGCTCAAGTACCAGACCGTGGCGGCGATTCCCGGCAATGTCGCCGAGTTGCTCACCGTCAAGGTGCGCTTTAAACCGCTTCAGGAGAGCGCTGCGCGGGAAATCAGTCGGGCGGTGGCCACTGGGACGCCGGTCTTATCAGCAACCAGCGATGACTTCCGCTTTGCTGCCGCCGTCGCCGGCTTCGGCATGCTGTTGCGCCAGACCGAACCGGTGCCGGGGCTTACCTATCCGCTGCTGCGCGAGTTGGCCAAGAACAGCCGTGGCAAGGATGATGAGGGCTATCGTGCCGAATTCCTGCGCCTCTTGGAGAATGCGGAAATGCTCGTCAACTATTCGAAAAAAGCGAAGAATCAATAATGATCGAACCATCTTGCTGGCAGCGGCTCGGAAATAGATGGTGCCCGGCTTGCTATTTATGTGGCTTTTCGGCATACTGAAGGTGAATCTTGGTACAGCAGGGGGAGGCTGGCGTTTCGCCTCCGGAGGAGTCGATTCGAGCAAACCCAAGGCAAGGAGGAGTCCATGACCGTCAAGATCTTTATCAAACGAAAAGTTACACCGGCGAGCGCCCTCGAACTCACCACCCTTCTCAAGAAATTGCGCAGTCTCACCTTGAGTCAGGCGGGGTATATCTATGGAGAGACCCTGAAACGGGTCGATCAGCAGGATGAGTGCATGGTCGTCTCCACCTGGCGTTCCCTGGAGGATTGGGATGCCTGGCTCAACAATGCCGAGCGCGCCACCATCCAAAACCAGATCGACAAGCTGCTCGGGCAGAAGACCGAATACGCCGTTTACGAGGTGTAATTTATTGTAAACGCATCACCTTCCCACCTTGCTGACGGCTCCATGTGGCAAGGCGGAAAGGGCGTCTCGGCGGTGCCGATGGCCGCCCGGGTGGTCAAAAGGTCAGCCTTGAGGCCAACGCACAACCACTTGCTCATGCACGTCATGGATTCCCACGTCGCCGGGATTTTCGGCTCGGCGCTGGCGGCCGGCGTGTGGCTGGCCCGGCTTCAGTAAAACGGGAAGTTTGTTTGAGGGACTACGGGGGATGGTCGCAAGGCCATCCCCCGTAGTGTTTTCAGGAGACCGCCTTGGTGACGATTTCTTTATCGAAATAGTTGACCGCCATGCCGGCGTCGACGACAATCGTTTGGCAGTTGATGCCCGAGGAGCGGGGGGAGAGGAGAAAGACGGCGACATCGGCCGCTTCCTGGGTGGTCAGGGCCTTTTTGCGGAGAATAACCTTCTCGGCGAAAAGATAGGAGTCTATATAGCCGGGGATGCCGGCCGAGGCCGAGGTCTTGAGCAAACCCGGGGCGACGCCGTTGAAGCGCACCCGCGAGAACTCCGAAAAGCTCTTGGCGAGAAAGCACAGCGAGGAATCAAGGGCCGCCTTGATCGGCGCCATATAGCCGTAATTCTCGGCGGCCATTTTGGTGGCGGAGATGGAGATGGTGACCACCGCCGCGTCTGCTGTCAGCAGTTCCTTGAAAGTGTTGGCGATGCTGATCAGGGAGAAGCAGGAAATATTTACCGCCTGAAGAAAGTCCTCCCGTTTGGTCTGGTGAAAGGGCTTGAGCCCTTCCGAGAAGTTGGCAAAGGCCAGGGAATGGACCAGACCGTCGAGCCGCGCTCCTCCGAGATGGTCAGCAATCTCGCTGCCGACGCGAACGATGTTTTCCTCCCGTTCCACGTCGCAGCAGAACACCGGCGAGGCCGGGAAGAGCTTTGCCGCTTGCCTGGCCTGTTCCTCTGAGCGCACCACATGGATGACCTCCGCCCCCTGTTCCACCAGGGTCCTGGCGATGGCGCAGGCCACCGATTTCTTGTTGGCCAGGCCGAAGACGGCATAGCGCTTCTTGTCGAGATAAAGAAAACTCATAGTTCCTTGCTGGTTGAGGGCTGGTGTTGTGCCGCTTGCCGGGTCAGTATAGAGTTCCGGCCGACCGCTTGCTGATGGTATTTCCCTTCTCTTTACGGTATATGGTTTTTATATTCAACCACTGAAGGTTATCCAAAAGTCAATTCTTCCCCACATTTTTCCATGGAACGCTTTATTATCGGTATCGATACCGGCGGCACCTACACCGACGCGGTGCTGCTCGACGTCGCCTCGCGGCAGGTGCTTGCCACCGCCAAGGTCCCCACCACGCATTTTGATCTTTCCCAGGGCGCCGGCCGGGTTTTGAGCGAGCTATTTGCCAAGAGCGGCGTCGCCGCCGACCGGGTGAGCCATGTGTGCATTTCCTCGACTCTTGCCACCAACAGCGTGGTCGAGAACAAGGGCGCGCGGGTGGCGGTGATGGTCATCGGCCATGTCCGCCATTTCAAGTTGCCGGTGACGGCGGTGCTCTTCATCAAGGGTGGCCATACCATCGACGGCAAGGAAGAGGAGCCCCTTGAGCTCGACTACCTGGTCAGCCTGGTGGAGGGCTTGAAAAATGAGGTGGATGCCTACGGGATCTGTGCCGCCATGTCGATGCACAACCCCACCCACGAATTGGTGGCGGAAAAGGCCATCGCCATGCTTGATCCCAAGCCGGTTTTTTGTTCGCACCGTATCAGCACGCTTACCGGCATGCACCAACGGGCCGCCACCGCCGGTTTGCACGCCAAACTGATGCCGGTGATGCAGCGCTTTATCGACGGGGTCAGCCACGCCATGACCAATTTGGGGCTTGCTTGCCCGGCGGTGGTCATTGGCGGCAATGGACGCCCGCTGGAGGTTATGCGCGCGGTGAGCGAGGCCGGTCTGACCGTGGCCAGCGGTCCGGCCTGCACCGCCCATTTCGGCGCGGCGCATACTGGGGGTGACGCCCTGGTCATCGATGTCGGCGGCACCACCACCGATATCGCCATGGTCGAAAAGGGGAGAGTGCTGCTGGCAAGCGAGGGCTGCACCATCGGGGAGTGGAAGACCCATGTCGAGGCGGTCGATATGCACACTGCCGGCATCGGCGGCGACAGCCATGTTCATGTCGACGAACGCGGTGTTCTGAGCATCGGCCCGGGGCGGGTGACGCCGCTTTCCATGTCGCCGGAGAGCGAGGAGTCGATTGCTCTGTGGCTCGGGGTGGATAACCGCTCGCGGCTCATTGTTCTGCGGCCCGAGGCGGTGGGCCACTTGCCGCCCGGTGAAGTCTCGGCGCTGCTCAGGGAGCAGGGGCGATTAACCCCGGCCATTATCCGCCAGCGCACCGGCCTGGGCGGCGTTCCCTTGAACGTCGAGCTCGAGCGACTGACCCGGCACAACCTCATAGACGAGTGCGGTTTCACCCCCACCGATGCCCTCCACGTCCTCGGCCGTCTCGACCTCGGCAAGCGTGAGGCGGCGCAGCGCGGTGGTGCCATCCTTGGGGCCGCCCTCGGCTTAAGTGGCGAGGAGTTCTCTGCCCTGGTGATCGAAAAAACCGAGACGCTGATCGAAAACCTCATCATCGACTATGTCATCCAGCGCACCTGGCAGAACTCTCTGGCCGCCTTTATCTCCGGGAGCAAGAACCACGCGGTGCTGGGGGTCGAGTTCTCCATCAAGATTCCCCTGATCGGTGTTGGTGCCGCCGCCCGCTTTCTCCTGCCTCAGGTTGCCGAACGGTTGCGGACGACGGTCAGCTTTCCGGAGAACTGCGAGGTCGGCAACGCCGTGGGGGCGGCCCTGATCGGGTTATACGGGCGGAGTTCATGAAAACCCTGTGCGTTGCCGATACGGTGGTCAAGGAGCTGCTCGATCCGCTGGGCGGCGGGCCGGCCATCACCGATGTCGAGCTGCTGCTCTCCTGCGGCGATCTGCCGCCCGAGTACCTGACTGCCCTGCGCGCCCGCTACGACGCGCCCTTGCTCTATGTGCTCGGCAACCACGATCTTCGCTACCGGACGGCGCCGCCGGTGGGCTGCACCTCGGTTGACCGGCGCCTCATTATCCTCGGCGGCAAGAAGGTCGTCGGCTTTTCCGGGTCGCGCTGGTACAACGGCAATATCAACCAGTACACCGAGGAGCAGATGGGCGGCTTCATCAGAAAACTGCGCTTCACCCTGTGGCGCAACAAGGGGCTCGATGTCGTCCTCACCCACGCCCCGCCGCGCCACATCCACGACGCCGAAGATCTCTGCCACCGCGGTTTCCGCTCCTTTCGCGGGTTTATCGACAAGTACCGGCCGCGCCACTTCCTGCACGGCCATATCCACGCTCTTTTCCACAGCGAGGAGGAGCGCCGGACCAGCCTTGACTCAACTCAGGTGATCAACTGTTATGGCTATCATCTTCTCGAAATTTAACCCCTTTTCCGCCTTGAAGCGGGTGCTCTCCGGCCGCGACAAGACCGAGGAGGCCGAGGTCACGCCATGCTTCAACGCCCGTCAGGAGGAGGAAGAGGCCTATGAGGCGGTGGAGCGCGGAACCCTGATGGTGCCGCTTGATAAGATCGTCGGCAGCGTCGGTCGCTACCACGATTTTGACAGCCGCTTCCGCACCTCCTCGCAGGCCGGCGACGAGCGGCTCAAGGGCATCCTCGACGCCATGAGGGAGGGCAAGAACCTGCCACCCATCTCGCTCTACCAGATAAAAGACGACTACTATATCCTCGACGGTCACCACCGCTACCGCGCCGCCCGGGAACTGGAGCGTTCGGATATCCGCTCGCGCATCGTCGAGCTGCTGCCCTCCAAAAATACCCTGGAGAACAAGCTCTATATCGAACGGGTCAGCTTTCGCGATCGGGCCGGACTGCCGGGGGCGATCGAACTCACCGAACTCGGTCAGATCAACCGTCTCGAATGGCAGGTGGAGGAACACCGCCGTTTTCTCAGCCGGGAAAAGGAGCAGGAGATCAGCTACCAGCAGGCGGCGGTGGACTGGTATCGCACCATCTACAAGCCGCTGGCGACGATCATCGCCAACAGCGGCCTGGTCAAGTCCTTTCCCGGGCGGTCGGTGGACGATCTTTATCTCTATATTTCCGTGCACCAGTGGGAGCAGGGCCAGAAGCGCAAATACGGCATCGGCATCGACAAACTCATTCCCAAGGATATGGAGGCCTTTCGCAAGAAGATGGCGGAACACACCGAACAGGAATACCCGGAGATGAAGCGCGAGATCAGCGTCTTTATCCTTCTCAACGTCGACGGCAAGCACGAGCAGCAGATCTTCGACAAACTCCTCGCTTTGAACGAAGTCACCGAGGTGCACACCGTGCACGGCTCCATCGACATGATCGCCAAGGTCACCCTGATGCGCGACCTGCTCTCCTCCGACGCCGAGATCTTGTCGCAGTTCATCCTCTCCACCATTCGCCAATGGAAGGGGGTGCTCTCCACCCAGACGCTGATCCCCGGCATGTCGCGGGTCAAGGACAGGGATCGTTGTCTGCTGTAAGATGAGCACCGCTTGGCTCTACTCCCTGCACCGCTACTGCCGGGGTCCGGTTGTGCTTGCCGTCCTGCTCGGCACAGTCGGGGGCTTGTGCACCATCGTCCAGGCCGGGCTGCTGGCGCAGCTCATCCACAAGGCGGTGATGGACGGCTCTGCCCGTGGGATGCTGCAGCCCTATTTCCTGGCGCTGGTGGGCATCATTGTGCTGCGGGCGCTCCTTGCCTGGGGACGAGAGGTTTGTGGCCAGCGCGCGTCGACTCTGGTACGGCGCCATGTCCGTGAACAGCTCCTTGTGCGCATCAGCCGCGGTGGACCGATGCTTATAAAGGGGAGGCAGACGGCGCCGCTGCTCAGTTCGCTGCTTGAACGGGTCGAGGGCCTGCACGGCTATTTCGCTCATTACCTGCCGCAAAAGGCGCTGGCCTTGATCGTGCCGGTGATGATCGTCGCTGTTGCCTTCCCGGTGAGCTGGGCGGTGGCGCTGATCTTTTTGGTCACCGCACCGCTTATCCCGCTGTTCATGGTGATGATCGGCCGGGGGGCCGAGTCGCTCAACCAGAAGAATTTCCAGATTCTCTCGCGGATGAGCGCCCACTTTCTCGACACCCTGCAGGGTTTGGCCACTCTGAAGCTGTTTCAGCGCGGCAAAGACGAGGCTCTGCGCATCGCCTCCTCCGCGGAGAGTTACCGCAAAGGGACCATGGCGGTGTTGCGGCTGGCCTTTCTTTCCTCGGCCATTCTCGAGTTTCTCTCCTCGGTGGCGATCGCCATGACCGCCGTCTTTCTTGGCTTGAGTTACCTCCATTTTCTTGATTTCGGCCTCTACGGCGGGGAGCTCACCTTGCGCTCCGGCCTGTTCCTGCTCCTTGTCGCCCCGGATCTGTATCTGCCTCTACGCGAGCTCGGCAGCCATTTTCACGCCCGGGCCGAGGCCCTCGGCGCGGCGGTGGAGCTGAGCGGCCTGCTCGCGCAAGAGCAGGGTGACAGGCCACACCCGGGGACCCTGCAGCTTGCCCCGACCCAGGCACTCGCTCTGGAGCTGCGCCATGTCCGCCACAGCTTTGCCGGGCGTGACCAGCCGGCACTCAACGATTTCTGCCTGGAGATCAGGGCCGGCGAGTGGCTGGCGGTGGTTGGTGCCAGCGGGGCCGGGAAAACCACCCTGCTTGAGCTGCTCCTGGGGTTTTTGCCCCTGCAACAGGGCGAGATTGTCATCAACGGTCAAGCCTTGGGGGAACTTGATCTCGACGGGTGGCGTCGACGGATTGCCTGGGTGCCGCAGCAGCCGCAGCTCTTTTTCGGCAGCGTTGCCGATAACATCGCCCTGGAAGATCCGGGGATGGCAAAGGCCAGGATCGCCCGGGCCGCCGGCCAGGCCCGGCTCCTTGAGCCTGCCGACCACCTTCCCCAGGGGCTGGCCACCCCGGTGGGCGAGCAGGGCAATCTGCTCTCCGGCGGTCAGGCTCGGCGGGTGGCCCTGGCGCGGGCCTTTGCCCGGGATGCAGCGCTGCTGCTTCTTGATGAACCGACCGCCGGCCTCGACCTGGAAAATGAGCGGCTGATCATGGCTGGTCTGGAGGAGCTGGCTCGGGACAAAACGGTGATCATGCTCACCCATCGCCTCGACACTGTCACGCGGGCAGACCGCATCGCCGTGATGGCCGAGGGGCGAGTCGTTGAACAGGGCAGTCATCATCAGCTTCTCGCCCTGAACGGAATGTATGCCCGTCTGGTGGCCAGCGGCAGCAGGGTGGTGTCATGAGAGAGCTGCTGCCCTTTATTCGGCTGCTGTGGCCGCACCGGCTCTTCGCTTTTTGGGGTGTCGCCGCCGGGATGCTCACCCTGCTGGGGAGTATCGGCCTGCTGGCGGTCTCATCCTGGTTTCTCTCCGCCTCGGCACTTGCCGGGCTGAGTCTCGCTGCCGCCCGCAATTTTGACATCCACACCCCGAGCGCCGCCGTTCGCGGCTTTGCCGTGCTGCGCACCGCCGGACGCTATGCCGAACGGGTGATCTCCCATGAGGCTACCCTGCGGCTGCTCGCCTCGCTGCGGGTGTGGTTCTACCAATTGATCGAACCCCGGGCACCGGCAAATCTCTTTGCTCGGCGCAGCGGCGATCTTCTTTCCCGCATCGTCACCGATATCGATACCCTTGATAGTCTGTTTATCCGGGTGCTTTCGCCGACCATGGTCGCTATCGCGGTGACCCTGGTGGTGGGAGGATTGCTGTGGTGGCTGGCGCCGACGCTGGCCCTGCTCTTTCTCCTCTTTTTTCTCGCCGCCGGGGTGCTTACCCCGCTGTTCAGCGAGCGGCTTGGCCGTCGCCTTGGCGCCGAGATCCAGCAGCAGCTTGCCCGGCTGCGGGTCAACCTCATCGAAGACCTGCAGGGGGCGGCTGATCTGAGTGTTTACAGCGCCGAGCAGCGCCACCGCCATGACCGCCTGGGGGAAAACGAGCACCTGCTCGATCTTCAGGAAAAGATGGCGCGGATCAGCGCCTGTAGTACCGCGCTGACCACTTTGTTCAGCGGACTGGCGGCCCTTACCGCCCTGTATGTCGCTCTGCCGCTGGCCCTAAGCGGCCACCTTGCCGGCCCGGTGCTGGCGCTGATCACCTTCGGTGTTCTTGCCGCCTTCGAGGCGGTGCTGCCCCTGCCGCTGGCCTACCAGATGCTTGGCCGGATCCGCGCCGCCGCCCGGCGCCTGCTTGAGGTCGGGGAAATTCCGCCGATGGTCAGTTTTTCCGCCGAAGAAGCGGCAATGCCGGCGCAGCTTGCGATCAGCTACCACGGGGTCAGTTTCGCCTATCCGGGCGGCAAGGGCAGCAAGGTCCTTGAGGGAATAGATCTCACCATTCCGCACCAGGCCACCGTCGCCCTGGTCGGACCGAGCGGCAGCGGCAAAACCACCCTAGCCCACCTGCTCACCCGCTTCTGGGACCCCGATCAGGGGCGGATCACCCTCGGCGACACCGAGCTTTGTCGTTTCAGTGAAGACCAGCTGCGGCAGCTGGTCACCCTGGTGTCGCAAAAGGGTCATATCTTCAGCGCCACCCTTGCTGAAAATCTGCGCCTTGCCGCCCCGCAGGCAGAGGACGGCGAGCTCTGGGATGCCCTGGAACGGGCGCAGCTCGCCGACTTCGTCGCCGGCCTGCCTGAGGGCTTGGCGACCTGGGCCGGGGAGGGCGGCTCACAACTCTCCGGCGGTGAGGCGCGGCGGCTGATTCTCGCCCGGGCGCTACTCAAGAATGCGCCGATCTGGGTTCTCGACGAGCCCAGCGAAGGGCTCGACAGCGAGACGCGATGCCGCTTCACCGAAACCATTTTTGCCAATCTTATCGACAAAAGCGCCCTCTTCATCACCCATACCAGGGAAGTCCTTGATCGGGTCGATCAGGTTTGTTTCCTCGAAAACGGCCGCATCGTTGCTTGCGGCAGCCACCAGGAGCTGCTGCGCAGCTGCATCCGCTACAGCCATTTTATCGGTACCCGTTCCGGATTAGCCTGACACCTCGTGGCGCTGTCGAGGGATATGGCGATGGAGAAAAAAGGCCTTGCTCTGCGCAGGAAGTGGAGGTACTGTCCTTTTGCCTGACGCATCGGTAGGTCCGTCGTGGAGCCGAAGGTGTTTGTCGTCTGGCAACAACCCATCACGTCACCCCCCCAGGAGATTCTATGCGACCGCGCCTTGTGACCCTCTTGTTTCTGCTCCTCAGTCTGACTCTGCTGCAGCCCGTCTCTGCCGTACGCGATCCCCAGGATAGCGAAGGCAGCAAGGATCCGGACCTTTTTACCCGCATGCCTGGCTTCTATATTTATCGCGCCGATATCAAAGCCTTTGACAGGTATGAATTCCCCATCAGCCCCGACAAAAAGGAAACCGTGGAGGGCAAGCATACGGCTGTCACCTACTATGCCAACCAGGGTATCACCCAGCCCGGCGGCTTGCAGGTTATCCGCAATTATGTCAATGCCGCCAAGGCCATCGGTGGGCAGCAGGTCTATGAGTATGATGACGGTGGCCGGCTCTACGGGATTATCAAGGTGGCCAATGCGCAGAAGGAAATCTGGGTGGAGGTCGATTCGGCGGGGACGGATCAGTACAATGTGCGCCTTGTCGAACGACAGTTAATGAAGCAGGATGTGCTGGCCAACGCCGATGCGCTCAGCAACAGCATCAAGGCCACTGGACGGGTGGCGGTGTACGGTATCTATTTTGACACCAACAAGGCCGATCTCAAACCCGAGTCCGACCCAGCCCTTGTCGAGATCGTCAAGATGCTCAAGGGTGATGGCAACCTCAAACTCTATGTGGTGGGGCATACCGACAACGTCGGCCAGTTCGCCCACAACCTCAAACTTTCCCAAGACCGGGCTACTGCGGTGGTGCAGGCCCTGGTCACCAAGCACAACATTGCCGCCGCCCGGCTCACCCCCTTTGGCGTCGGGCCCACGGCACCGGTGGCCGCCAACACCAACGAAGACGGGCGGGCCAAAAACCGCCGCGTCGAACTGGTGGCCCAGTAGCCTGTTACAGAAGCCACAAGGGTTTGCTGCTGTGGCCGTTTGGCGATGAAGGGGCGGGCCTTCATCGCCAAACGGTGTGCCAAGGACAAGGACCGCAGCCTGGTGTTTTTACTTGCTCACAGGAATCCTCGTTTGTGAGCTGTTGTTGACGACCGATTCCGCTGCTTATCCTGCCTATTTCTGCACATCCTGTTCCTTTTTCAATTTGTCCACCAGCTCGATCATCAGCACCCGGCCGGTGGCGGTGCGGGTCTCGCCGGCGTACATCTCAAGATCGACATAGACCTTGCGGCCGCTGATCTCAGTGACCTTGCCGCGCAGCTCAAGCTCCACCCCAAGAGGGGTGGGCTTGGCGAAATCGACGGAAAGCGAGGCGGTGACGAAGCGGGCCACTGGCTCGCCGCTTTGCCGGGACTTGGCGGCTGCGGCGGTGGCGGCGCCGTGGCAGTCAAGGAGCGAGGCGACCATGCCGCCATAGAGAAAGCCGGGGACGCCGCCGCTGTAGTGCGATTTCGGCGTATGTCGGCAGATGCACTCCTCGCCCTGCCAATAGCTTTTCAGTTGCAGCCCGTGCGGGTTGTTACGGCCGCAGCCGTAACAGTGGGCGTAATCCTCGTGGTAGAGATCCTGAATGGCTTGATCGCTCATCCTTGTCGTTCCTGTTGAGGTTGAGGGAGGGGGGGCGCTATTTTGCGGCCGGGGCGGTTTTCTCGGTGGCCGCAGGCGTTTGCAGCTTTTTGCCCCATTCCGCCACATAGCCCTGGTTCCAGGCAAAGGCCAGGGCGGTGAGCACGGCGAGCAGGAAGACCCAACGTTTCCATGGGGTCTTCTTTTCGGCAAAGGGGTCAGTGAGGGTCCGTTCCGCGCCCTTGGGAAGAACCGCGAGTTTGGTCAGGGTCGAGCCGAAGGGGATATTGATGCGTGCCTTGGTGTTGACCGCCCAGCCGTTGGCGTCAAGGATCGGCCCGAGGTTGCGCTGTCGCAACTTCAAAAAGGCGATGAGCATCGACGGCCCGGAGACGACAAGCAAAAGACCGGCCACGGCCAGCGGCATCTGCCACATGGGCAGGGCGAGAAAGACGCCGACGATGGAAGCGATGGCGGTACCCATGGCGCCCAGCGCAAGGCCGAAGGCGGCAAAGATACCGGCGAACTTGCCAACGTCGAAGGGCAGCGGCGGGGCCGCAGGCGGCGCGGTCACAGGTGCGGCGGGGGCCGGTGCAGGAGGAGTTGCCGGTTTGGCGGCGACCCCGGTGATGGCCGTTCCAGCCTTGGCATCCACCGCCTTGTCTTTTGTTGCGGCGAATTTCTCCAGCTGTTCGCCGATCATCCGGCCGACGCGTTTGTAGGGGGCCCAGAAGGCCTGGGAGACGCTGATCGGGTGGTCGATGATCTTGACGATGGTGGCGTCCCAGTCGTCGCCGTGGCAGTCATAAAAGACGCCGTTGCGGCCGACCATGAGGTTGTCGGCGTCACCCCCGGTGAAGGCGGCGGCGATGCACATCTTCTCCTCGCTGCCCCGACGTTGGCACTGGCAGTAAGCGAGATAGGTGCGGCTGAGGCTGGCCAGGGGGCTATGGGCGTCGGGGCTTGCCACCTTGACGCACAGCTCGCAGGCGCGGCCGTCGATATACAGGGTGCCGGCCTGGAAGATGGCCTTGCGGTCCTGGACGTAGAAGTCGCGGAAGGTGACGAAGTTGTTGAGCAGCCGATAGAGGTCGCGGTGGAAGTGAACCAGGCGCGCTACCTCATCGATGGCATTGATCTGCGGGGCCAGCTGGAGATCTTGCTCTATCAGCGCCAGCAGCCGGGATCTACCGTCGCTCTCAAGAATGGCACGTACCCGCGCCAATCCCATACCCTCGACCTCGGCACCGGCCTTGGATGCCTGCCAGGCATGGTAGGGGGTAAAGGTCGCCTTGAGGGTTTGCCACTGCTCAGCGGTCAGCGTGTCTATATCGCCAAATAGCGGCTTGACCACCACGGCGACAAAGCCGGCCATGGTCTCGGTCCAGGCGGGGTTGATGCCCTGGGTCAGGGCCAGCGGGCGGTCGGCCTCGATACGGGCCAGCGGCAGGGCTTCGAGTTCGGCGCTGGCCGGGGCGAGATCGTGGGCGGCAAGGAGCTCATAGCGGGCGGCGGAGGGGTTGAGGGTGGCGGTCGCCTGCTGGTCATAGGCGGCCAGGCCGCAGCGGACGAAATAGTCATCGAGCTTGGTGGTGAGGCGGGAAAGAAGCGCTGCCGCTTTCTCTGTCTCGGCACCGCAGGGAAGGATCGACGGGGTCTCCTCCGCCATTTTCCACCACTGTTCATAGGCCGTGGCGGCGGCGAAAAAGGCTTCGACTTTCTCCTGGGAGATCCCCAGCTTGCCGCTGCGGTCGGGTTCGCCACCCACTGCGGCGACGATGTCGGCGAGCAGCTGCGCCAGTTCTTCGGTCTCGGTGGCGTTGGCGGCAATGATCCCGTCACCGTTGAACTGCGAGTCGTTGAGCAGGGTATCGGTGCTGGCCACATCACCAATCGATACCTCTTGAGCCTCCCCTTTGCCGAGCAGGGCGAGGAGTTGGTGGGCCGAGGCGAGCAGCTGTTGGACGGGTTCGCCCTGGTCGTTGATGTCGGCGAGTCTGAGGGTACTGGCACCGGCGAGAAAGCCG
>CAYSON010000013.1:3557-17377 GCA_964432635.1 uncultured Desulfopila sp. | reverse complement strand
CCGGAAAGACAGTGGCGCCGAAGCTCTATATTGCCTGCGGTATCTCCGGGGCGGTGCAGCATGTTGCCGGGATGCAGTCGGCCGAAACCATCGTTGCCATCAACCGTGATGAAAACGCGACCATCTTTAATGTCGCGGATTACGGGCTGGTGGGCGACCTTTACGAGATCATCCCGAAACTCATCAACAAACTTGAGGAGCGCCGTCACCAATGAACCTCCAAGGAAGAGTTGCTGTCGTCACCGGAGGCAGCCGCGGTATCGGCAGAGCTATTTGTCTGCGCTTGGCATCCATGGGTGCGATGGTGTACGTCAATTATGTCAGTCGCTCGGCGGCGGCAGAGGAGACAGTGCGCCTTATCGGCGGGCAGGGAGGACGGGGAGAGATCGTCGCCTTCGATGTCGCCGACGCCGGCGCGGTGCAGGCGGCATTCAAGGGGATCATCTCCGCCGCTGGTTCGGTCGACATTCTTGTCAATAATGCCGGAATTACTCGGGACGGCTTGATGGCGAGAATGAAAGAGGAGGATTGGGATGCGGTGTTGAATACCAACCTCAAGGGAGCTTTCCTTTGCGCCAAGGCGGTGTCACGGGAAATGATGAAGAAAAAATGGGGGAGGATCGTTAATATCTCCTCGGTTTCCGGTTTTGCTGGTAACCCCGGCCAGGTCAACTACTCGGCAGCCAAAGCCGGAATGATCGGTTTGACCAAGGCCATGGCCAGGGAATATGCCTCGCGCAATATCACTGTCAATGCTGTGGCTCCGGGGTATATAGAGACGGAAATGACCGAACAACTTTCTTCCGAGGTCCAGGAAGAGATCAAGAGAGGCATCCCTCTGGCTTCGTTTGGCAAGGCCGAGGATGTCGCCGGGGCGGTGGCGTATCTGGTTTCCGATGATGGTCGCTATATCACCGGCCAGACGCTGCACGTCAACGGCGGGATGTATGTGTAGGAGTTTGGGAGAAGAAGTATCAAGTTGGTAAAATCAACAAAGGTGTGCAGTTGACAGCAACTGCATCCATTTTTCGCAAGGGAGAATGAAAATGGCAATCGAACAACAAATGATTGATATCATCGTTGAGCAATTGAGCGTCGAGAAAGAGAAGGTCGTACCCAATGCATCCTTCGTCGATGATTTGGGGGCCGACAGCCTTGATCTGGTTGAGTTGATCATGGCCATGGAGGAAGGTTTCGACATCGAGATTCCCGATGAGGATGCCGAAGGTATCAGCACCGTGCAAGACGCCATCGATTACGTCAAGAAGAAGAAACAATAATATCGAGAGGCGGCAAAAAGCAGCAATTCTTTGCCTCGGTGGGCATGATGTGACCGATAAACCAGCAAGGACAAGGAGCATTGATCGTGAAACGAAGGGTCGTAGTGACGGGCTTGGGTTTGGTGACCCCCCTTGGCACCGGGGTGGAAAAATCCTGGCGCAACATCACCTCCGGAGTGAGCGGTATCGATCTGATTACGCGCTTTGATACAAGTGATTACCCGGTAAAGATTGCTGCTGAAGTCAAGGACTTTGTCGCCGACGATTTTTTTGACAAAAAGACGGCAAAACATCTCGATCTATTTGTCCAATATGGACTCGCTGCGGCAATATTGGCTCAGCGTGACAGCGGGCTGGTGATTACCGAGGCGAACAGCGAGCGCATCGGAGCCATTACCGGATGTGGCATGGGTGGTTTGCCGACCATCGAGAAATACCATCAAGTCCTGTTGGAAAAGGGGGCAAAGAAGATTACCCCCTTTTTCATCCCTCTGGTTATCCCCAACATGCCCTCCGGGCAGATTTCCATGGCTCTCAACCTCAAAGGGCCGAATCTTTGTTTGACCACCGCCTGTGCCGCCGGCACCCACGCCGTCGGCGAGGCCTATCGTCATATCAAATATGGCATGTGCGACGCGGTGATGTGCGGTGGCACCGAAGCGGTGATCTGTGGCCTCGGCGTCGGTGGATTTGCGGCGATGAAGGCACTTTCCACTCGCAATGAGGAGCCGCAGGCGGCATCGCGCCCCTTCGACGCAGACCGCGACGGTTTCGTCATGGCAGAGGGCGCGGGAATGCTGCTGCTTGAAGAATATGAACAGGCAAAAGCCCGCGGAGCCAGGATTTATGCTGAGGTGTGCGGGTATGGACTGAGCAGTGATGCCTACCATATCGCCGCGCCACCGGAAAATGGCGAGGGTGGCATGCGGGCAATGCGGATGGCGGTGGCGGATTCCGGACTGGAACTCCAGGAGTTCGATTACATCAATGCCCACGGCACCTCGACTCCGCTTAACGACAAATGCGAAACACAGGCGATCAAGACGGTGTTTGGCGACCATGCGGCAAAATTGGCGGTCAGTTCCACGAAGTCGATGACCGGGCACATGCTGGGTGCGGCAGGAGGTATCGAGGCGGTATTTACTGCATTGAGTATCTATCATCAGGTGGCTCCACCCACCATCAATCTACATCGGCCGAGCCCGGAGTGTGATCTCGACTATGTCGCCAATGTGGCGCGGGCAATGACCATTCGTGCGGCCCTTTCAAATTCATTTGGTTTCGGCGGCACCAATGCAGTTATCGCCATGAAACGCTACAGCGCCTAACGCGGTGCCGGGAGACAGGTATGAGAGTGGCGCTTGCCGCTGATCACGGTGGATATCTGCTCAAGGAGTCGATCAAAGCTGCCTTGCTGAGTGCTGGTCATGAGGGCGTTGATGTCGGCTGTTTTTCCCCAGAGTCGGTCGACTACCCCGATTTTGCCAAGAAAGCAGTGGACTTGGTGATCGGCAAGCAGTGTGATACTGCCATTCTGGTGTGTGGCACGGGCATTGGCATGTCGATCGTTGCCAATCGACACAAGGAGATCAGGGCCGCCAACTGTTTTGATATTTATACCGCCACGATGAGTCGCGAGCACAATAACGCCAACGTCCTCTGTCTCGGCGCTCGAGTGCTTGATGACGATTCCGCTTTGGCGATGGTTCGGGTATGGCTGGCGACGCACTTTGCCGGAGGGCGACATCAGCGGCGAATAGAAAAGTTCAGTGTGTGACCCGGCAAAGGTTTTATGAACAACAGAGCCGATTTTGCCCGCGCAAAATCGGCTCTGTTGTTTTGCGGTTTCATAAATATGTTCTTTGGTCTTAGGGGGGATTGCCATGAAATGCCCATATTGCGGTCATCTTGATAATCGGGTTATCGACTCGCGCCTCAATAAAGATGCAACCATCACTCGCAGGAGGCGTGAGTGCGAAGCCTGCGATCAGCGCTTTACCACTTACGAGCGACTGGAGGTGATGTTGCCGGTGTTGGTGAAAAAGGATGGTCGACGCGAACCATGGGATCGCAGAAAGTTGGTTGCCGGGTTGGAAAAGGCCTGTGAAAAACGCTCGGTGAGTCGTGACAAAATCGATGAGTTCGCAGACGAGATCGAACACAAACTCCAGGACTATGGGTCCAAGGAGATCCAAACCAAGGTGGTTGGGCAATGGGTGATGGAAGGATTGCCACGTCTTGACGAGGTAGCCTATGTTCGTTTTGCCTCGGTCTACCGGCAGTTCAAGGATGTCAACGAGTTTATGGATGAACTGAAGACGTTGCTTGACTCTCGTGAGAACGATGAACGATAACGTTGATGTGCGATACATGAGGTTGGCCCTGTGTGAGGCACGCAAGGGGGTTGGCAGGACCTCGCCAAACCCCTGTGTCGGGGCTGTCATTGTTAAAGATGGGCAGGTGATTGCCAAGGGATATCACCAAAAGGCCGGCACCCCGCATGCTGAAATCAATGCCCTCCGCGCTGCTCGACAATCGGTGCATGGCGCGACGATGTATGTGACTCTCGAACCATGCAACCACACCGGAAGGACACCACCTTGCACCAAGGCGATCATCGAGAGCGGTCTGGCGCGGGTGGTGATCGCCTTGCGCGATCCCAATCCCTTGGTGGACGGAACGGGCATGGCCTTTCTTGCTGCTCACGGCATTGAGGTGGTGTTCGGGGTGCTCGAAGAGCAGTGTCGTGAGCTCAATCTTTTTTTTATCAAACACATCAGCACCGGCCTGCCATGGGTGATCCTGAAGGCCGGTGTCAGCCTCGACGGGCGATTAAATTATCAGCGAGGCCAAAGCGGCTGGATTACCGGCCCGGAAGCCGTCGCTAAGACCCATCGTTTGCGGGACCAGGTCGATGCCATTTTGGTTGGCTCGGGCACTGTCAAGATTGATAATCCGTCGCTGACCACGAGGTTGGCATCAGGGCGCGGCAGGGATGCGAGGCGCGTCGTTATCGATAGCGACCTCTCCTCCTCGCTCGACTCCCGCGTCTATACCCTCGAATCGCAGTCACAAACCTGGGTGTTTTGTCGAGAGAACGCTCCGGCAGAACGAAGAGACGCTTTTGAGAGCAAAAAGATACGAGTCATTCCGGTAAGCGGGGAAAGGCATGGGGTCTGTCTCAAAGAGGTGGTGACAAAACTCGGTCAGGAAGGAGTGTGCTCTCTCCTGGTTGAAGGGGGAGCGCGGATACATGGCGCGTTTCTCAAAGAACGATTGGCGGACTTCGCTCATCTGCTCTATGCGCCGATTTTTGCCGGGGATGGAGGGGTGCCGCTGGTGGAGTCCTTTACCGCACAAGATCGTCATTCAGCCCCCCGGTTGACAGGCGTTCGCTTGTGCAGGCTGGGAGAGGACATTCTCCTCTCGGGTAAGCTGCTCTATCCGGCGTAGAAATCTGCGAAAAATGTTTCGGAGGGATGAATAAAAGCCCTTGGGCGGCCTTTCAGGGCTCCGCTGCGGAATTAGACGTTTTCGCCGAGCACTGTTGTTATTGCTGGCAACACCGCAACACAATCCGAGAGATCCTTGAAGGTGATGGTTAAATCGACAGCATCGCTTTCAAATGCTTGACTATGCTGCAGAGAGCAGCACTGGGGAAGTCGCAGTTCTTTGCGACGGTCTTGAAAGGCTTGTTCTGCCCTGACCGCTTCCGGGGAGAGTTGCTCTTGGAGGTAGGCGCCAAGGTGTTGAACCTTTTGCGGAAGGTTCATGGTTGGATGATAAAGGATTGCGGTTATTTCGGTCAGTTGCAGGTAAGTGGCGATGGGTGTTCTGTGCCTCTTGGCGAGATCACGCAATGCGGTGAAGAACTTTTTCTGTTGGTTGTCTCCCATCTGCAGTTGACGGAAGAGTCGCACTAGAGCGAGACGAGCCGACGGATCCTTCAGCAAGAGCAAGTCGCAGGCCATTTTCTCCTGCAGTAGTCCTTGATCGATCCCTTCCTGGAACAGAGAATCCTCTTTGAGGAGTGAGGCCAATTGGTCAAGGGTTGTCTTCTGTCGGCGAATGGCGAGCCTTTCCGAATACCTCTCAAGGATTTCTGCAGGAGCAAGGTGCCGCTTGCAGATGTCAAGGAATCGAGCCTTTTCGGCCAAAGAGAGGGGGCGGGAAGCACGTTGCTCCTCAAGTATCAGATCAAGCAACGTGGTAATGCCTGTGTCTTTTGGCAGGATCAAGCAAGAAATGGTTGCGTCATTGGCCACCGTCGCCGAGAAGTGGCACCGCCTAGAACCGCTTATGACCTGAAAGCAACCTTTTTCGCAGGCAAGCACATACGGTGGGTGCAGAACGCCGACTTGACGAAAAGACCAGAAAAGCTCATCAGACAAGTTAGTGGCTGCCCAAGGATGAAGATTCCACTCAAGGTTGGCTGATAAGTCTCCGTGGCACACCGTTCCGTAGATGCATCTCGGAATTCGCATTTTGAGACTGGTTGCCAATCAAGAAAGCTCTTTTAAGTCAACGAGAGCAGTCATAACATCACAATCCCCTAAAACATTATGCATATTCCAGGGGATTAATATCATGAACAGATTGACAAACGCCTTCTTCACAAGGCGTTGATTTTCTCGCGCAATATTCCCGAGGGCTTAAAGGTGACCACACGCCTTGCATCAAGGGTCAGTTCGTCGCCTGTCTGCGGATTTCGTCCTCGGCGGGCATTCTTCTTCTTAACATTAAATTTACCGAAACCGCTCAGCAGCAAATCAGATCCATTAATCAAGGAATCTTTGGAAATGCGCAAAAAGGCTTCGACGGAATCGGTGGCCTGGGCCTTGGTCAACCCCTCGTGGTTCTTATAAACCTGCTGGACCAAGTCAGCTTTGGTCAGTGTCATGTGGACCTCCTCTTGTAATGAAAATTATTAGGGTTTAATTATCATACGCTTTGCGAGAGGATTGTCAAATGATCTGGGAAAAAAATGACGAATTCCAACGGCCATTTTTATATAACCGAGGCAATCTTGAAAATGGGAAGATACATTGCAACGACCAGTCCGCCAATCATGCCGCCAAGGAACACCATCATAAACGGTTCAATCATTGCCGTTAGATTGTCCACGGCTTGGTCGACCTCTTGATCATAAAAATCGGCAATTTTCTCGAGCATGGCATCCAAGGCTCCAACAGATTCGCCAACATTGATCATCTGGATAACCATATTGGGGAAGACGCCGCTTTCCTCCAGAGGGTCAGCCAGAGGCCGACCTTCGGCTATAGCGTCACCGACTCTGAATACGGCGTTTTCAATGATTTTGTTGCCAGCTGTTTTCGCAACAACCTGTAATGCTTCAAGAATTGGAACTCCTGCCTGCAGCATGGTGCTTAATGTTCTCGTAAATTTGGAGACCGCAACTTTTCTAAGAAGCATCCCGACCACCGGAGCATTGAGCAAGCCCTTGTCAATGGCCAGGCGTCCCTTCTGGGTTGAATAAATCTTTTTTATAGCAAAGATGAGCGCGAACAGGCCAATCATTAAATATATGATATTGCTCTTGAAAAAATCACTCATGCTGACAACGATCTGGGTCGGTAACGGGAGGGTCGACCCAAAATCTTGAAACATTTTAGAGAAGACCGGAATAACGAATACCAGGATGACCACCAGAATGATCAAGGAGATAGCCAAACAGACTGTAGGGTAGGTCATGGCGCCCTTAATTTTCTTTTTTAGCGCCATGGATTTCTCCATGAAAACGGCGAGTCTGGTGAGGATCGTGTCAAGAATACCACCAGTCTCCCCAGCTTCTATCATGTTAGTAAATAGATTGTCGAATACTTTCGGTTTCTTACGCATCGAATCGGCCAGCGTCGAACCGGCTTCCACATCTGATCGAATTTCTGCCAAGGCTTTTTTGAACGTAGGGTTCTCTTGTTGCTTTTCGAGTATTTCCAGACCTTGCACCAAAGGTAATCCGGCGTTGATCATGGTAGAAAGCTGCCGCGTGAAAATAACGATATCCTTTCCTGTCACCTTCGGTTTGAAAATAGAGATATTCGCAAGGAGATCTTTAGGTTTCTCCTTGACAACCACATCGGTGAGACGAAATCGCTTGATCTGGGCGAGGGCTCCAGCTTGGTCGGGGGCCTCTACCTCTCCTTTGCGCTTTTCCCCGGCGGAATTCTTTCCTTTCCAAATGTAGACGGGCATCTTAACCTCCCAAAGGTGGACAATACCGTATGATGAGTCAACCTACGGTCCTAGTGATGTCTAAACAACAAATAAAATCGATTATATATCAGACGGATTCATATTACAAGTGTGGCATCTGCGCCATCTTTTTCAATCTCTTCGTCGGACAGGAATAAAAAAACGTGGGAAATGAACGGGTAGGGGACCTTGGTTAAGGAAAAAGCTTGTGGTTGTTTGTCAGATTTAGTAAAAAAAAAAGTTCTTGTTTGTCGTGGATAAATCAATCGGCGCCGTTGCGCCTCTGTTACTGGTGCGCTGATATTGCTGCACCGGAAAGAATTTAGATGGTGTGGAGGATAACTATGGAGACTCAGGCTCTTGCCAATTATGCTGATGGTCGTTTTCAGCCAATTATCGAGAAATGTGATGGCTGTGCGCGCATAGTCGAGGCGGCCAATACGAAATACTGCCGAAGTTACGTTAATCCGGCTGCGAAATGGAAGCTTGGATTCTGCAATTTTGCGACCCATGCCAAGCCGGAGATTGCTGTGGTCAAGATTCGCGTCAACCCCCTCAAAGCCGCCAAGCGCGCCTCGAAGAGAAAATAATTGGTGATGTGATGTGACGAAAAGATCTGCCTTGGGGCAGATCTTTTTTATTGGCGTTTACCAAAAATTGCCGTTCCCACCCGGACGATGGTCGCCCCTTCCTCGATGGCGATGTGAAAATCGTCCGACATGCCCATGGAGAGTTGCGGAGGCTTCATTTCTCCAAACAGTCCTCGGGCTGCCAGTGAATCCATCAGCAAACGTAAGCTTCGAAAGTACGGCCGGCTGTCTTCCGGTTCCTTCGAGAACGGGGGAATTGTCATCAAACCACTTACCTTGAGTTGCGACAGATCCTGCATCTGGGTAAGCAGTTGGTGGGCTAGCTCGGCTGCGATACCGCTTTTCCCTGCTTCATTGGCGATATTGACCTGGATGAGTACCTCCATGGTTTTGTTCGCTTGCAGTAAATGGTTGTTGAGCGTCCTGGCGAGGTTGTAATTGTCGATAGTTTCTATCACGTCGCAGTTTTCTGCGGCCAATTTCGCCTTGTTGCGCTGCAGATGGCCGATAAAATGAAGTGATATCTCTCCGGGCAGTATGTCTTTTTTCTCCACCACCTCCTGAATATAGTTCTCACCAAAAATCGTTTGTCCGGCAGCAAAGGCCTCGTTGATGAGATCTACTGAGAAATGCTTTGAAACTGCAACCAGCTTAATTTCCCGGGGGTCTCGGCCGGCATGGTGGGCTGCGGCGATGAGGCGCTGCTGTATTCGTGCGAGGTTTTCGGCTATCATCGGATGTCAGCTTTTGTCGAATCGAAAGAGAGTCTCGGCGTTTTTAGTGGTTTGCCGGGCCACCTCGGCAGTAGCCATGTGACGAAGATCGGCAATCTTCTTGGCGACCAGGGCCACCAAGGCTGGTTCGTTTCTCTTGCCACGAAACGGCTGAGGTGCCAAAAAAGGCCCGTCGGTTTCCAGGACCATCGAAGTCAGGGGAATTTTTCGAGCCACATCTTGCAATCGTTCACTGTTCTTGAAGGTGATTACGCCAGTAAGAGAGATTGTCAGACCGAGGTCGAGAACCTTCTCGGCGAGACTCATATCCCCTGAAAAACAGTGCATGACTCCGCCGTGATCCAAAGGCTTTGCTTGCGAGAGGACCTCGAGGAGATCGTCATCGGCGTCGCGGTTGTGAATGACTATTGGGAGCCCCCAGTCATGAGCCATATCCAGCTGTCTGCGGAAATGGCGTCGCTGGTTAGTCGTCGTGGCGTGTTGTCGATAGTAGTCCAAGCCGATTTCACCTATGGCATGCACGAATGCAACGTTGTCGCGATATAACCGTTCGAGGGCCCGGTAATCCTGATCGGTGAGCGTGTCGACATCATGTGGATGGATGCCGATGGTCGCCGCCACTCTCTCATTTCTTCGCGCCAACTCTATACATTTGGCGGAGCTGGTCAAGTTAATGCCGACGCTGACGATACGGCAGAGGGGTATGGAAAAGGCTCGATCCAAAACCTCATGAAGGTCGTCCTGGTAGACCTCCATGTCAAGATGACAATGGGTGTCAACGAGGAAAGAAGGGCCGAGATCAACATCAATAGAGGGAAGGAGAGGGGAAGAATCTGTTTTCATGCTTAGCCTATTAGCAAATATCGGACGGATGCGCAATTCGCTTTGAAAGCGTTTGCGGAGCTATCGGGGGAGCGTCGGCGCCAGGCCAAGATTTGGCGAGGTGTTGCCTTAGCGGGATGAATTTGTTATATAAAACCAAAATAATGCTTCATATAGGTTGAAAACTGTCGTATAGTGGGACAATAACTATCTTGCCGTATCCTCTCCGAGTTTTCTCTGCTGGCTGTTTTTCGGGGCACGAGGTGTTTTTTGCTTGAGCTCGGCAAAGATGAGTTTTTGATGTATCTAACCGAAATTAATCAGTATTCCACTTGCACCACTCAGCAATGGTGATGGGCGTCGATGCTCGAGGCCGGTCGCCGTGATACCAGCTACCAACAAATACAATGAGGTTTGTGGCATGAACTATGGGATTGTCAGTCAAGAGCAACTTGAGCAGATAGACAAGATTTTGGCGGAGAAGTTGATAAAACTCGGTGTTGATTGTGTGATTATCATCGATATGGCTGGCAACATCATTACCGCCAAAGACAACGGCGAAAGTAAATATGACGTTTACTCTTTTGCCGCCCTCGCTGCCGGAAACTTTGCCACCGTCGATGCAATGGCCAAGCTCGTTGGAGAGCAGGAATTCTCCTTGCTTTTCCACAAAGGCCAAGAGTCAAATATCCATTTCAGCAAAATTGACGATGAGCTGCTCCTTATCTCCATGTTCGGGCGAGACATTTCCCTCGGCTTTCTTCGCCTCAATGTGGTCGATGTTATAGAAAAAATCCGTAAGGTGTGGGAGCGGAAGTAGGGAGTTTGGGTTTTTCTCTCGCGCGAAGTTGGTTTCTGGGTGATGCGCGCTGTGTCACTCTCTGCAGCGATATTTTTTCTGGGAGTATAACGTTGAGCTTTATCAATCTGAAAGACAAGATAGTACAGGTAAAGATCGTCTATTACGGCCCTGGGCGGTGCGGCAAGACCACCAATCTCGAGTACATCAACAGAACCTACCGCAAACAAATCGCCTCCGAGATGGTGAGCCTGAAGACCCACGGTGACAGGACGCTGTTCTTTGATTTTTTACCGTTCGATATGGGACAAATCAAAGGCTATGACATCAAGATTCAACTCTATACGGTCCCTGGACAGGTTAAATACAACGCCACCCGTAAGCTGGTGCTGCGTGGCGTCGATGGCATAGTTTTTGTCGCTGATGCCATGGAAAAACAACGAGAGAAGAACATTCGATCCCTCAATCAACTGCATGAAAATCTTCAGTCGTACAAGGAGAGTATTTTTCGTATTCCCTTGGTCATGCAATACAACAAGGTCGACCTCAAGGAGCATGGTATCCCCATTTTGCCCACCGAAGTGTTGGAAAAAGATCTCAACAGCAGATTGAAGGTGCCGTATTTCGAGGCGAGTGCCATCACTGGATATAACGTGGCAGCGACATTGAAGAAAATCATTTCTTCATCGGTTATTTCAATCCAGAAAAAATTACTCTAGAGAGAAACTGTGGTGAAACAGTATACCGAAAGCCAATATGATGATGATTTGACCCTTGGCAGTGATGACTACGATGATTCGTACTACTCCGACGCAGATGATCTGTTTGAGCTTTCCACCAACAACGAATCTCCTATCAGTCGCCTCAAGAGCTTGGTCCTGTCCATCGATTGGGAAATCACCGATGATGTTCTTCGCCAATTCAACGAGGAACTGGTTGACTTACGAGGCATATGGGCCGGGGAAACCATCAACTTGGTGTATGTTCAGGCCCTTGAAAAGCTGAGCAAGTATATCTACCAGAACAAGGCAGATTCTCACCCCAGTGCCATCAAATTGCTCCTTACCTTCTACTACAACCTCGAAAAGATCGTTTCCGGCCACGATATCCCGGACGAGCAGAAAAGGGAGATTCTGCTCGAAGACGTGAAACGCTTTGAAAACCTCAAGCGCCAAATCAAGGTGCAACCGGTCCCGCCCCGCCCGGTGGTGACGCCTGCGGCAACTGCCTCTGCGAAGATCACCAAGTCTGTCGCCGGCGAGAGTGAGCTGCGTAATCTTAAGGCCATTGTCCTCGGTATAGACTGGGAAATCACCGAGCAGGATCTTAACGATCTGCGCAAAGAGGTCTTCCGTCTCGAGGCAAAGTACTCGGAAAGCAGACCGAAACTGATACTGCTGCAGGGAATAGGTACGCTAGCCGCATACATCAAACTCAAAAAGAGCAACTCCCATCCCGATGCCTTCAAGGTCTTGCAGCACTTTTATGAATGCCTGGAAAGTATCGTGCAAAGACCAATGAGCCTGGAAGAGGAGAAAACAATCCTTTTTCCTGCTGTCGAAAAATTTAATAAATTCAAGTCTTTGCTCGGTTTGACCATATCTGCTGAGACGATAGCACAGAACGACGATGGTGACCTCGATGAAGAGGCAATGGGTGGCGGAGCAGCAGCGCTGTCACCGGCTTTAGCCGATGTTGACGAGGAGACCGAGCAAGGCTTCCAAGCCGATCGGGAGGCCATGGCGCTGGGATTGAAGGATCCAACGTCTGTTACCTCTCATATCGATCATTTCTTCGGCGAAAGTGATGGGGAACCAGAACCTCTGTCAAAAGCGTTTGTCGCCGAGGTCAGGGAAGAACCGATTGCTGCGGTGGATCTGTTCGCCGAGGAAGGTGGCACTCAGCCCGTCAACAAAGACTTTGCCTTGCAAGGTGTGGACGTTGGTGAGGATGAGGATGATCTCGACCGTGACGAAGGTGATGACCTGTCGTCGCCAGTGGCGGCGATTTCTGATGAAACAGCGGCGCTGACTCATATCGAAGAAGAGGATGAGGAGGCTGAGGTCGCAGGCGTTGATGCTGGCGGTGTGGCCAGTGCCGACGAGGAAATCCTTGGGGCAACCGAGGCGATCTTCCCCGAAGCGAATGAAGAGGCAATGCCGGTTGGAGAGATCTCTGGGCCAACCCCCGATCGCGAGATGGCTCTGCTCGGGGTGGATGTGGAGACTGACGCAGACGATGACAGCGACGAGCTATCTCTTCCCATGATGGGCGAGGAACTGGCTCCGGCCCTGGTTGCCGCTGACGAGGAAAGCTTGTTCAGTGCCACGTCCCTAGAAAAGTCATCCCTGTCTGAAGGGATATCAGAAGACATTTCTGGGACCATTGACAGCCTTTTTGAAGATGAGGTGCCAACGCCGATAGCGGAGAAGGTTGCAGGGATTGTTGCGGAGGAACCGAGTCCAGCCGGTCCAGCCGGCACCGCTGTGGAAGAGGCTCCCGGTGCTCTCGATTGGCAGACTGACTTGGCGGTGGAGGCAGCAAACGGCGAACCGGTATTCGAGCAAGAGGCGGACGAAGCTGTTGGAGACGATCTCTTTGCCGCCATTAATCAACAAGACGAACCTGTCGATGTCCTGGCCTTATCGGATACGGACGAGGAGGAGACGGTTTCCACCAATGCTCCTGCTGCGGTGACGGAAACCGATGAAGCCGTTGCGGCGTTTTTTACAGAAGATCAAGAGGAATCCGATGCTGCCGTGGACGAGTCAGACATCGAAGACCTCTTTGACAGTCTTGAGACCGATTTTTCCACTGAGCCCCCGGGAACAACAACGGACGTGGCCCTCGAGGAAGAAGTCGCCCTGTTTTTCGAGGAGACCACCGAGAAAGCCGATACCACTCCAGCTACGGGGTTCGAGCTTGGTGAGGCCGTCACGGCAGGAGTGGTTACAGCAGCGCTGGCTGGAACTGTCGCCGCTGTGTCCATGCAGGGCAAAGAAGAGGAGGTGGTATTCGAACTCGTCGAGGAAGATTCCGACGAGGAGCCGACGATTCTTGCTGCCGAAGATTTCGGAGATGTGGCCCCTCCCTTATCCGAGATGGATGGCGAAAGCGTTGAGTTGTCGACTTTTGAGGAGGATGCACCACAATGGGATTCCCCCCAGGCCTTGCCAATGCCCTTCGAGGAGCCGCTTTCCCAGGGCCCGCTCGCCGGCCTGAACGCCTGCATCGACTCCTTGAAGCTTGAATTGAGCGATACGATTCTCAACGGCATGTTTGCTGAAATCAACGCCTTGCGCCAGCAGTGGGTTGACTGCCCGTTGGAAAAAACCTTTCTGCAGTTGATCTCCACGGTGACACAGCATATCGACAGTTATCG
>CAYSON010000013.1:0-3547 GCA_964432635.1 uncultured Desulfopila sp. | reverse complement strand
GAGCGCCGAGGCCTATGGCTTGTTGGTTTCGACCTACCAAAGCCTGGCGGAGGTGTCGACCGGTGACGAGAGGACCAATCAGGAGATGCTCCTTGCCGCCACCCTCAAAGTGCTTGAATGGCAACAGGGAATGTTGTCGCGTCAGGCGGTCCAGGTTGGTGATCAGCTCACTTTTGTCGATCCTCTGCGCACCGAGAGTCGGGCGGTTGTCGATGGTGATGCTCAAGTGGATTTCGACGCCGCATACGAACACACAGAGGCTGGTGGCGATACCGATGCCATCCTTGCAGAACAGGCCTCAGCGCGACATCAAGACCCGCCGCAGGTGGTAACGACTGGCGCGTCAGGGCAACCTCCGGCTGGAGACGCCGATGCCAGGGTATCGCTGATTGCGGAGACGTTTGCGGGGGACCTGAAACACGAAATTGCCGCATTGCGCCAAGCCCTGCAGATGGAAATCGCCGAGTTGCGGCGGGAACTGAGAGGAGATGAGGGCAAAGGGAACGTCGCATGACCAGGCGCCCTGTGCCTCTGTGCACAGGGCACTGTGTCGAGTAGGCTGTAGTAACAAAAAGGGCATTTCCCCAGCGGGAAACGCCCTTTTTGTTTTGGAAAGGTCGGGTCGTATGCCCTCATCCGTGCCGATCACGGCTAGCGAGGTGGTGAGAATCTCTCCTTGAGCATTTCGTTGACATGCGGGGGCACCAGGTCACTGACGTTGCCGCCGTTTCGGGCCGCATCCTTGATAATCGAAGAACTGATATAGATCCAGCGGAAGCCTGGCATGAGGAAAACCGATTCAACCGCCCGCTGCAGCTTTCTGTTCATCAGCGCCAATTGAAATTCATAGTCGAAGTCGGAGACGGCGCGAATGCCGCGGACAATGGCTTTTGCCTTCTGTTCAAAGGCGTAGTCGACAAGGAGCCCACGAACCGAACTAACCTGGACGCGTTCCTGGTTGGGGAAGGACTCCTCGATCATCTTGATCCGTTCTTCCAGCGAAAAGACAGGGTCTTTGGCAGAATTTACAGCAACGGCGACAATCACCTTGTCGAAGAGGTTGAGGGCACGATTGATGATATCAACGTGCCCCATGGTGATGGGGTCGAAGGTTCCGGGGTAGATGGCGATAGATGGTTGATGCTCTTGCTGTTTCCTCATGGGAGGTACCTGGATATGTCAAATGGGGTGACTCTTTTCCTGTCGAACAAGAGGTTCGGCGAGGCGTTGGTAAAACCGCAAGCCGGCCTCGCCGTAACGGCGTTGATCGACCTGGCGAAGGCGAGGGAGTTCCTCCGGGAGGGCAATATTAAACCGTTCTTCGATAATGAGCATGCCATTTTCTGCAAGCAGTGTGCTTTTATCGAGAGTGACGAGGGTGGCCAATGCAAGGCCCTGGCCATAGGGCGGGTCGGCAAAGATCAGATCGAAGCCTTCGGGGGCGAATCGCAAGAGGTTGTCCTGCCAGAGATTTCCGGTGAGGTTGTCTGCGACCACCTGAAGTGTTTCGCGGTGGGAGAAATTAATGAAAAGTCGAGAGATGTTACGGCGGATCAATTCCAGGGCATTGCGGTCAACATCAACAGAGACAACAGACGCTGCCCCTCGACTAAAGGCCTCCAGCCCCAAGGCGCCGGTGCCGGCAAAGAGGTCGAGCACCTTGGCCCCGTCAACCACTCTACCAAGGATGCTGAACAGCGCCTCGCGGGCTTTATCCGAGGTCGGCCGAATCGTGCGCTCGTTGGGGGGCGGGGTGAAGAGGGAGCGGCCCCGTGCAATACCGCTAACTATTCGCACAGGAGGAATTCACGCGCATATAGCGAGAAAAACAGGAGTTCATCGTTACTCAAAGGAGATTGTCGAATCTCGCCGTCTGTAACCGAAACCAACGGCATCAAGCCTTACAATGATGATTCTCTTCAGAAACGGGGCCCTATTGTCGAGAGCGGCGTCTCATGAGGGGACCTGGCGAAGGAAGCCGAGAACCGATTCGCCGGCTCGTACCTTGTCACCTTGTTGCACGGTAATTTCCGTTTCCAGCGGCAAATAGATATCAACTCTTGAACCGAAGCGAATCAGACCGATGCGCCGGCCGCGGACGATACTGTCCCCAGGTTCCAGCCAACAAACGATGCGTCTGGCGATCAATCCGGCCATCTGCACAAATGTTATTGCCTTACCCTCCGCCGTGGTCACCGTACAGGCGCAATACTCGTTGTGTAAACCGGCCTGCTGACTGTCGGCGGAATAGAACCTTCCTGGCTGGTAAAGTGTTCGCTGGACCGTGCCGGTGCAGGGACTGCGGTTGACATGAACATTGAACACATTCATGAAAATCGAAATCTTCCGGACTTCCTCGGCGGAGAAACGATTGTCTCTGACGGTGTCCACCACGATAACCTTGCCATCGGCGGGAGAAACCAGGGCATCCGGTTGCTGCGGACCAAATCGCTCGGGGTCGCGAAAGAAACAGAGAATGAAGATGGTGATAAGCAAAAGGACAAAGGTGACGGCTTTCATAGCGAGAATAGCCGCCAGCAGGGTGGCGAAGGCTGCGGTGAGGATAAAGGGATAACCTTCTTTGGCAACGGGTATTTGAGGTGTCAGCATAGGGGGAGGAATAGTGTTTATTTGTTCTTGTTGGCTCTGGCCATGGCGATGGTACCGGTTCGCACGATCTCTTTGATGCCGATGGGTCGAAGGATATCAAGAACTGCCTGAATCTTTGAGGCCGACCCGGTCAACTCGATGACATAGCTTTTGGCGCTAACGTCTACCACCTTGCCGCGGAAGATATCAACGATGCGCAGCACCTCGGCACGGGTCGAGGCCTCGGCCTTGACTTTGATCAACACCATTTCCCGTTCGACATAATCTTTGTCGTTGATTTCTAGGACTTTGATGACGTCGATCAGTTTGTTCAGCTGCTTGTTGATCTGCTCGATAATCGTCGCTTCGCCGCGAGAAACAACGGTCAGGCAAGAGGTCTTGGGGTCCAAGGTCTCGGCGACGCAGAGGCTCTCAATATTGTAGCCTCGGCCACTGAACAGCCCGGTGACTCGGGAGAGAACCCCGGGCTTGTTTTGCAACAGTACAGAAAAGGTGTGTTTCATTTAAGTATTCCTCTGTTGTCAAGCGAAGTCTTCATTGGAGTGTCGACAGGAAAAGAAAAACACGGTGTAAGTGCCCTCACTTCATGTCCGTATCGTTTCGCCGGGTACGGCGCGATCTCGAAGTTAGACGAGTAACATTTCAGTGGTGGCTTTACCGGCCGGCACCATAGGATAGACTCCCTCTTCTGGCTCGATCTTGAAATCCATCATCACCACGTCCTTGGTGGTCAGGGCCTCGCGAATCACTGGCTCCACATCGGCCTTGCAGGTGGCACGCAACCCGACGGCGCCATAGGCCTTGGCGAGTTCGACGAAGTCGGGCACCACATTCATGGTGGTCGAGGCGTAGCGCTTGTTGTAGAACATCTCCTGCCACTGGCGCACCATGCCGAGATAGCCGTTGTTGAGGATGGCGATCTTTACAGGACAACCGT
>CAYSON010000012.1:10983-17590 GCA_964432635.1 uncultured Desulfopila sp. | reverse complement strand
GTTTTGAGGTTGTATGTAATTTCTATTGTGTTAATAGTTTCATAAGAAGAAATGCCGTGCACTATAAAGAGGGTGCGCGCGATTGTCAATCGTCGCACCTGCCACAGCTCGCGTATCCATGAAGCCTCCCGTGACAAGAAACAACGCCGCCGTTTCACACCTCGTCGACAAATTTTCACGCACCATCAATTATCTGCGTCTCTCGCTCACCGATCGCTGCAACCTGCGCTGTCTCTATTGCATGCCCAAGGATGAAGTCGACCGCGACGATCAAGTCAAGACCGGTCGTTTTCTCGAGCATCACGAGCTGCTCAGCTATGAGGAACTGTTGCGAGTGGTGCGGCTCGCCGTGGCTCTGGGCATGAACAAACTGCGTCTCACTGGCGGCGAGCCCCTGGTGCGCAAGGGGATCCTTGACTTTATCCAGGCCCTTTCTAAACTTGACGGCCTCACCGAGGTCCGTTTGACCACCAATGGCGTCCTTCTTGATGAGTATGCAAAACGTCTCTACCACGCCGGGGTGCGGCAGCTCAATGTTTCTCTTGATACCTTGAACGCTGAAAAATTTGCCAGGATCACCGGCAGAAGCTATTTCGACAAGGTGTGGAGTGGATTACTTGCCGCTAAAGAGATCGGATTCAAAATCAAAATCAATGTCGTCGCCATGCGCGGTATCAACGATGACGAGTTCATCGACTTTGCCAATTTGGCCCTGCGCGAGCCGTTTCAGGTGCGTTTTATCGAATTCATGCCGGTGGGGGACAAAAGCTCCTGGGATAAGAAACACTTTATCGGTTCCGACGAGATCAAGGCAAGGATAGAAACCCTCGGTGTCATCACCCCATTTGAAAAACGTCACGGCGAGGGGCCGGCGCGGATGTTCGAGCTGACGACTGCCCGCGGTGAACTGGGGACGGTGGGCTTTATCAGTCCGATTAGCCACCATTTCTGCGATCAATGCAATCGTCTGCGCTTGACCTCGGAAGGCAAATTACGCGCCTGCCTGCTCAACGACCAAGAAACCGACCTCAAAAAGCTGCTCCGAGGTGGAGCAACGGACGACGAGCTCATCGAATCCATTCGCCACACCATTATCGATAAACCGCAAGGACACACCTTGGATACAATAATGGTGCGACAGTCCTGTTCCGGAAGGATGTCACGAATCGGTGGATAAATCCTCGCTCCGCGGATAGGAGCCGAGCCATTCATAGTAGGAACACATCTCGCGCAACCGCTCGCAGCCGTTTGCTATTGTAGCATCCTCGATATGGCCGAGCATGTCGAGGAAAAACAAATATTTCCATTGTTTGCCCTTGATCGGCCGCGATTCGATTTTCGCCAGATTGATCTCTTCTTGGGAAAGCACGGTGAGTACCTCGTTGAGGGACCCGGGACGATCCATAAGGCCGATGAGTAGCGAGGTGCGGTCTTGCCCGCTCCGCGAGGGCGATTTGTTGCCGATGATTAAGAATCGAGTGGTGTTGCCGCGATAGTCCTCGATGCCTTGCACCACCACCTGTAATTGGTAGGTTGTGATGGCGAGGGAAGAGGCGATGGCGCCGATATTGGGGTTGTTGGCAGCCATCTGTGCCGCCAAGCCGGTGGAGAAGACTGGCAGGGTGGGAATGTTCGGGAGATGTTTGCGCAGCCACTCGCGACATTGTGCGAGTGGCTGGGAGTGGGAGGCAACTGTTTGAATGTCTTCGACATTCCCTGAGCGACAAACGAGGTTGTGGCTGATTTCCAATTGCACTTCACCACAAATCTGCACTTTGTACTTCATAAAACAATCGAGAGTGGAAAAGACCGCCCCCTCGATGGAGTTTTCCACTGGCACGATGCCAAATGTCGTTCGCCCCTTGTCAACTTCGGCAAAGACATCCTCGATGGTTTCCATCGCCTTGTAATCGGCGGAATGGCCGAAATATTTGACCCCGGCGAGGTGGCTGAAGGTCGCCTCTGGGCCAAGAAAGGCCACCATTGCCTTGCGCTGCGACAAGCGGCAGGTGGTGATGATTTCGTGAAAGATCGATTTCAGAGCCTCGTTTGGAAAAATCTCCTTATTGTCGTGCAGCAGTCGTTCATAGATTTGTCGCTCTCGCAAGGGATCCCATTTGGCGCGATGTCCCTCGTCTTTGTGTTTGCCGATCTCTTTGGCGCGTGACAAGCGCTCCTTGAGTAGGGAGAGAATGGAATTGTCGATTTCATCTATTCGCGCGCGTCCGGCAATGATAGCTTTTTTCTGCTCGGATTCCATGCTGCTCCTTGCTATTTGTACATTGAAGGTGTTTTATGAAGGCTGTTTTCCAGGAAAAGCCCTAAATTAGGCAAAAGAACAGACTGTGTCAAGGTACAATTACCCCTGGTCAACCCGCTTGGTCGAAGAAAAGAAATTTCCAAAGAACCAGCGAATTTCCCCACTTTCAGCAGGATAAGGATCTTTAACGATGGGTGAGCAGCACATTCGTAAAAGCTACGAAGAAATTAATGCCAGAATCAAAGCCGGCGAGGCAGTTGTCGTCACAGCTGAGGAGATGGTCGATATTGTCAAAATTGAAGGTGCCGAAGGAGCAGCCCGCAAAGTCGACGTGGTCACCACCGGAACCTTTGCACCGATGTGTTCTTCGGGAATGTTTTTCAATTTTGGCCAAATGGTTCCGACCATCAAGGCATCCAAAGTCTGGATCAACAAAGTCCCTGCCTATGCCGGCCTTGCCGCCGTTGACGCCTATCTCGGAGCCACCGAGCCGGCGGAAGATGACCCCCTCAACAAGGTGTATCCTGGAGAATTTCGTTATGGGGGTGGCCATGTCATCGAGGATCTATTGCGCGGCAAACGGCTGCTGCTTGAGGCAAAGGCCTACGGCACCGACTGCTATGCCGGCAGAAAGATGAAAAAAGAGGTGGGGTTGAACGACCTCCCCTATGCCCTGCTCTGCAACCCGCGCAATGACTATCAGAACTACAACTGTGCCGTCAATCTCTCGGAAAAAGCGGTGTATACCTACATGGGAATGCTCAAACCGAACTGTCGCAATGCCAATTTCTGCAGCGCCGGGGAGCTCAGCCCACTGCTCAACGATCCCTATTATCGTACCATTGGTATCGGCACGAGAATCTTTTTAGGTGGCGCCTTCGGCTATGTAACCTGGAAGGGTACGCAGCACAACCCCAAGGCACCGCGCGGCCAGAATGGCGTGCCGCGCAAGCCGGCAGGGACGATAATGGTTCAGGGCGATGTTAAGGCCATGTCAGCGGACTGGCTGCGTGGAGTGTCCATTCTCGGTTACGGAAGCTCCCTGGCCATCGGCCTGGGTATTCCCATTCCCGTTCTCGATGCAGAAATGGCGGCCTTTACCGGGGTTTCAGATGCGGAGATCTTTACCCAGATAGTCGATTATGGCCACGATTACACCAACGGCATTGCCCGCAGCTATGGCGAGGTGAGCTACTCGCAGCTCAAGTCGGGAGAGATCGAGGTAAACGGTAAAAAGGTGCCGACAGCGCCGTTGTCGAGCGTGGTCAAAGCTCGCGAAATAGCTGAACTTCTCAAGAAATCAATCAGTGAAGGAAAGTTTTTACTCAACGCTCCCGCCGAGCTGCTGCCCGATGGCCGCAGCTGACAGAGTGTCGAGGCATACCACTGAGGAAAAATTTATCTTTCTTCAACGTTTGCTGGGCTCATATCCTCAAATGGCCATTGCCTTCTCCGGGGGTGTGGATTCAACTTTGCTTCTTCATGCGGCGATTTGTGCGAAAGGTACAGCAGAAGTGGTTGCCTTTCATCTCCGCTCACCCCTCCAGGCGGAGCGTTCTGAAAGGAAATGCCGAGAGGTGCTTGAGAAAAATTTTCCAGACACATTGCGATGCCTCACCGTGGAAATGGCTCCGCTCGACTGGCCCGAATTCACCGTCAATGACAGTAGCAGGTGTTACCTTTGCAAGAAGCGAATGTTTACAGCTATTGGTGAAGCAATGCAGAACGAAGGGTGCGTGCTGCTGGCCGACGGTACCAACGGTGATGACATCCACTCGTCTCGACCTGGGCTGCAAGCCATTGTAGAGCTGTCGGTTACATCACCGCTTGCCGACGCCCAATTGACCAAGCTTGAGATCAGACAACTCGCCAAAGGCTGTGGTCTGACCAATTACGATTTGCCAGCAAACTCCTGCTTGGCGACGAGAGTGGCCACGGGATTACCTATCACCCGGGAGCGCCTCGCCTTGATAGAGATGGCCGAGACTTATCTCGAAGGGTTGGGATTTTTCGGTTGTCGAGTGCGCTTTCATTCTACGTATATTGTCATTGAAGTGATGGAAAAAGACCTGGTAGCTTTCGCCAAACCTGAGATCCGTCACCAGTTACAGAGACATTTTTCAGAAATACTCCCTTTACCGGCCATGTTGGGTCTTGTTGGCAGGTAAATAGACAGAGAAAAGATAAAACTTCCTAAAAGGGCGATAATTAGTACTTGATTCTGTTTTCTGATTCAATTATGGTGCCCTCTTAAGAACCAAACAGCCTGAATTTAAAGGGTTGCGGGATTTTTCAGACATCATCGAAAAAGCATTTTCGCCGAGTTTTTTTTTGACAATTGCGGTAAGTTTAGGTAAAGCATCAACTTCAGGGGAAAGGGGGCAGCTCACGTTGTCCTGTATGACTTGTACGAGAACGCTTCATCAGGGAGGAATACATGAACAAGAAGGAACTCATTGAAAGCATCGCCGGGGCCGCAGACATCAGCAAGGCAGCCGCCGAGAAGGCACTCAACGGAACGCTTGCTGCCATCGCCGAAAGCCTCAATAAGGGTGACAAAATCACCTTGGTTGGATTCGGAACCTTTTCCGTCTCCAAACGCGATGCCCGTCAGGGGAGAAATCCTCAGACTGGAAAAGCCATTAAGATTCCTGCAAAAAAGGTAGTGAAGTTCAAAGCCGGCAGTAAACTGTCGGAGGCGATCAACTGAGTTTTATCTTATTTTTGTTCGTGTAGTGAAAGACAACCGTTTGCGCCACGTCGCTATCGAGTAATCCGGTCTCGCCGCACCATTTTGCAGACAGGGAAGCTTATCGAGGAGGCGGTTGGTCTCACAAGGATGTTCAATTGGGCCGTTCCAACTTTCGGAACGGCCCTTTGTGTTTTTTCGGGATTGACATTGACACTGGCCATAGATCCTCAGTATTTTTAGCGCCGGTGTGGATGAATTTAACCTATCTGGAAAACCTTTTCAACCGCCAGGGAGGACAAGGTATATGAGTATGGCATCTTTTGAAGAACTCCTTGAAATATCAACGCGAATTCATGGTCATATCTGTGCTGGCCAAGTGATCGGGGTACGCATGAGCATCTTGGCGCTTTCCCTGATCGGTATCAATGATCCCAAAGGTAAGGATCGTAAGAAGCTCTATGTGCTTGTCGAAATTGATCGGTGCGCCACGGACGCCATACAATCGGTCACCGGTTGCAGTTTGGGAAAGCGTTCGATGAAGTGGCTCGACCACGGTATCATGGCTGCAACCTTCGTCAATCTTGAAACCGAGGGTGCGGTGCGCATTACCGCACTGGAGGAGGCTCGTCAGAGTGCCGACAAATACTGCTCGGACATTGCCGATAAATACCAGAGGCAACTTGCTGCCTACAAGGTTATGCCGGAATCTGAGTTGTTTCGAGTCGAGAAGGTGTCTATCATCATACCCCCTGAAGATCTTCCCGGTAAACCCTTGTCCCGTGTGCAGTGCCAGGAATGCTGCGACTGGGTGCAGGATCGTCGTGAAATCCTCAGCGACGGAAAGATCCTCTGTCGCAGTTGTAGCGGAGGCAGATTCTATCGCGTGCTTTCCATTTAACTTGCAGTGCTCAAAATGCCCCGTGGCAACACATAATTCACTCCAAAACCTTGGAAGTTACGTATGAAGATTACTCTCTTAGATTACGGGGCTGGAAACGTTCGCAGTGTACGCAACGCCATTCGTCACCTCGGGTACGATGTTCAAGAGGTCATCCATCCCGAGGACATCGTCACTGCCGAGAAACTCATTTTCCCTGGTGTGGGCAGCTTTGGTCTGGTCATGAATCGTCTGCGGGAGATGGGTTATACAGAACCGCTGCGTCGACGCATCCTCGAAGACAAACCGCTGCTTGGTATCTGCGTGGCTTTGCAGGCCCTCTATGAGGGTAGTGAAGAGAGCCCTGGTGTTGCCGGACTGGGTATCATACCCGGCCGAGTCATAAGGTTTTCCGACCGACGTTTAGCGGTTCCCCAGATAGGCTGGAACGGCACCAAACTTCTCAAGCAATCGAGCACACTCACAGGATATCAGGGAGAAAAGCTCTACTTCGTCCATTCATATCACGGTCAGGTAAAGGAAACCGGAGAGGAGTGGCTGCTGTCGGTAAGTGACTATGGCACCGAGTTTGTTGCTGCAGTTGAGCTCGGCAACGTCACCGCTTTCCAATTCCATCCGGAAAAAAGTGGGCCGGCAGGCCTCAATATCTTAAAAAACTTCCTCGTCAAGGAGCGCCAGGCACCAATACCACTGAGATCAGCTCTTGCTCGTCAACAGGCGCCAACAAAAATGGCCAAACGCGTCATTGCCTGTCTTG
>CAYSON010000012.1:0-10973 GCA_964432635.1 uncultured Desulfopila sp. | reverse complement strand
CATGGCGATTTGGTGGTGACAAAAGGGGATCAATATGATGTCCGCCAAAAGGGGGAAGTAAGAAACCTGGGGAAACCGGTGGAACTTGCTCAACGCTACTATGAAGAGGGCGCTGACGAGATCACCTTTCTTAACATCACTGGGTTTCGTGATTACCCGCTGCAGGACCAGCCGATGCTCGAGGTATTGGAGAGGACGTCAGAAAACGTTTTCGTACCGTTGACCATAGGCGGAGGCATTCGCGAGTTGATCGACCCGTCAGGCAAGGTATATACTGCCCTTGATGTCGCCTCGGCGTATTTCCGTTCTGGGGCCGACAAGGTGTCCATAGGCAGCGACGCTGTATACACCGTGGAAGAGTATCTCCGCTCAGGGGCAAAGTCGGGCAAGAGTTCTATCGAGCAGATTTCCCAGGTCTATGGAGCGCAAGCAGTTGTTATTTCAGTTGATCCGTGTCGTGTCTACGTGCATACACCTGGCGACACCCCCCACACCACCATAGCTACCGATTGTCCAGGACCAAACGGCGAACGATACTGCTGGTATCAGTGCACCGTTAAAGGGGGTCGGGAAGGTCGCGATCTTGACGTAGTGCAATTGGTTCGAGGCTGCGAAGATTTGGGGGCGGGAGAAATTCTGCTTAACTGTATTGACAGGGATGGGACCAATAGCGGGTTTGATCTTGAGCTTATCAATCTGGTCAAAGAGGCGATTACCTTGCCGGTCATCGCTTCCAGTGGCGCCGGCAAAGCCGACCATTTCGTCGAGGTATTCGAGAGGACGCGAACCGATGCGGCCTTGGCCGCCGGTATCTTTCATCGCCGCGAGGTGAAGATCGCCGAGGTCAAGCAAGCGGTTGCCGCCTCCGGTATCGAAATACGTTAGTTGTCCTCGCACCCCATGCCTGCATACAAGGCGAAATACCTATCCGTTGGTGCCAAAGAAGCGCAAACTGCTCAAAAAATACTCACCTTCTTCTTTGTAGGAGAGGGTCGCTAAGGGGAGCGAGGATCTCGAGCTTTCGACGTAGCACAAATCGATGCCGACATTTGGTGTGTCAGGATGCAGACAAACCAGGCCATTTTTGTAGATCTTGACGTGCTGGCCGTTTGTATCCATGTTTGCACCATGATCTTCGTATTCTTGTGTGTAGCGAACACAGAGGGGAGATTTTTGCGGTTCAAGGACGACCCTGAGAGTAACATTTTTCAGTGTCGTTGATGAGGGGGTGAGCTGCTTGCTCCGCTCGACCATCTTGAGGAGTTCTTCGGCTTTTAGGCTCTTATCGGCGAGAGATATTTCGGTGGCGCTGGTATAGATGGCGTAATCACTGGACGGAACCTTTTTCAGGTAATAGAGCGTCGCGTCGTTAAGCTTTTCGTACCATCCGTTCCCTGAAGGGGGAGTAATCGAGAAACCGTGACTGTTGTTTCGCTCCTTGAGATCGGTCACTGGGAAATAGTGATTGCTGGTTGGGGCACAGCAAACGCAAAACACCATCGGTAACAGCAGAACAGCTGCCGTTTTTGCAACCCTCCGGTATGGATGCGTCATGATTCTTTCCCCCTTTACCTCAGCCAAAATCGATCAACATCTGCCTTTGTAATGGATTTCAAACCATTTTTCAAGAGATAGCCCTTAGCCGGTAGACCTTTATTGATGGTGATGAGAATACGCAAGTACAGATCACTCTTGGTGAGCACGATCGGTTTCTCGCTGCTTCTGGCGCTAGCGCTGCAGTGGGTCTCGCGATTGACCTTTGAGAGAGGGCTGGAAGAGCTGAAGGTACAAGGGAATTACAAGCTGGAGTTATACGCCAACTATTTACAGGGTGTCTTGGGGAAATACCAACAACTCCCCGAGCTGTTCTCCCAGGACGTGTATCTCATCCAGGCTCTCCTCAACCCGACGTCACCGGAAATCATCGCCAATCTCAATCAGCGATTAGAAAAATTCAACGATTCCAGTGAGGCGCTTGATACCTACTTGATGGATGATCGTGGGCTGACCATCGGTGCCAGCAACTGGCGCCTGCCCCACTCCTTCGTCGGGGGTAATTTCAGCTTTCGTCCCTATTTCCAGGAAGCCATGGAAGGCGGGTTGGGACGCTATTTTGCCATTGGCACCACCTCTTCAAAGCGCGGTTACTATTTCGCCTATCCGGTGCGACATCGCAATGCCATCCTTGGGGTTGTCGTGGTTAAAATCGACATAGACGAAGTGGAAGACAAGTGGGCTGAGAAAACCGACACCTTCTTGGTCAGTGATCCCGACGGAGTGGTGTTTATCACCACCGATGCGACACTTCGCTATAAAACCTTGCGCCTTCTGTCGCCGCAAGCCTTGCGGAACATCGCTGACAAGAAGAGATACCCCGATACCGTTTCAGCCCCCTTAGCTGCTACGCGCCTCGCTGTCGCCAAAGACATGGAACTTATCACGTTCCATGAAGGTATCAACGCATCCACAAAAACGGTTCTCAAACAAGACCGCGCTATGGTGGAAGCAGGATGGGAAGTACACCTCCTTTCCGACATCGAGGCGGTGAAAACCCGGGTCGTTCTGGTTACCGTGGTGGTTGGGTTGAGTGGCATCGTCATTCTCATTGTTGGACTTCTCTTTGTGCAACGTAAACAGCGCATGCTGGAACTGCGGCGGGTCGAGGAAAAGAGCAAACGGGACCTGCGTCAGGCTAATGAGTTGCTTGAGTCGCGGGTCCTTGAAAGAACCCAGCAACTTACCGAGACCAATGAATTGTTGCGCAGGGAAATTCTCGACCGCCAGCAAACCGAAATAAAGTTGAAACGTGCCCGCAAGGAGCTGATCCATGCCGCCAAACTGGCGGTGCTTGGCCAGATGTCGGCGGGAATCAATCATGAACTCAATCAACCTCTTGCCGCCATTCGCAGTTACGCCGACAACGGCAGTCAATTTCTCGAGAAAGGCCGCTTGGACGAGGCTCGCTGGAATCTCGTACAGATCGGCGAACTGACTGAGCGTATGGCGCAAATCGGCGCACAACTGAAACTCTTCTCAAGGAAATCGAGCGGCCAGGTTGTTCCTGTGCCGCTTCATGGAGTAGTCGATGGGGCAATGGAAATCCTCAAACACAGCCTGAAAAAGAGTGGTGTCAATACCATCATAACCATCGACCCGCCGCAACTTGAAGTCCGTGCCAACCATGTCCTCCTGCAACAGGTATTGGTCAACCTCCTCTCTAACGCCATGCAGGCTATAGACGGTCAGGAGATCAAGTCGATCCTCCTGGAGTGTCGGGCAATTGATGATAAAGTGCTGGTTGCCGTCGAAGACAACGGCCCAGGTGTAGCCGAGGAACATCTGCAACAAGTCTTCGAACCGTTTTTCACCACCAAAAAATCAGGACAAGGCCTAGGCCTGGGATTGACTATAAGCGATCGCATCGTCCGGGATTTCGGCGGGCAAATTCGCCTTGCCGGCGGCACCGGCGGAGCACGCTTTGAATTCATGCTGGATCGCATTGTGTGACATTATGACAATAAAGGGCAAAGTTCTTTTCATCGACGACGAATTGCATATCCGCCAGGCCAATAAGCAGACGCTGGAGTTGGCCGACCTCGAGGTTGTCTGCGAAGACAGCGCCGAACGTGGTCTCGCCATTATTTCCCCAGAGTATCCGGGGATTGTTGTCTGTGACATACGGCTGCCGCAGATGGACGGACTGCTATTTCTATTAGAGGTACGGAAAGTCGACAGCGATTTGCCGGTGATTCTCATCACCGGTCATGGCGATATCTCCATCGCCGTTCAAGCGATGCGCGACGGAGCCTACGACTTCATCGAAAAGCCTTACAGCACCGAGCGCCTGGTGAAAACAGTGCTGCGCGGCCTGGAAAAGCGTGCTCTTACCCTGGAAAACCGCAATCTGCGGCGCGAGTTGGAACTGCACAGCGCCCCGGGGCCGCGCATCATCGGTCGCACCCCGGCCATGGAAAAACTGCGTGCCACCATAGCCAAAATCGCTGATAGCGGCGCCGATATCCTGGTTTTTGGAGAAACCGGCACCGGCAAGGAGCTGGTGGCTCGGGCCCTGCATGAGTATAGCAAGCGCCGTGATAAAAATTTCGTCGCCGTCAATTGTGGGGCGATGGCAGAATCGATCATGGAGAGCGAACTTTTTGGCCATGAAGCCGGCGCTTTTACCGACGCTCGTTCAACCCGCATCGGCAAGGTTGAACATGCCAACGGCGGTACCCTGCTGCTTGACGAAATCGAATCGATGCCGCAACGGTTACAAATTAACCTGTTGCGGGTGCTCCAGGAGCGATCCATTGAGCGCTTAGGCTCGAATCGTCTCATTCCGGTCGACCTGCGCATCGTCGCCGCCACTAAGATTGATCTTTTTCAGGCCGCCGAGCAGGGAAGATTTCGCCCCGATCTTTATTACCGGCTCAATGTCGTTTCACTGAAAATTCCCCCGCTGCGCGAGCGGCGCGAGGATATCCCCCTTTTGTTCCACCATTTTCTCCTGGTGGCCGGACACCGTTATCAGCAGGAAGTCTACATGCCCGGCAGCGGACAAATGAATGCCTTGATGTCCTACCCATGGCCAGGCAACGTCCGCGAACTGCGCAACTTCGCCGAGCGCTATGTGCTGTTGGGACGACAATTCGATTGGTCTCTTGAAAAGATGCTGGCAGGGGAGGAGAGTGGGGAGGATCACTCCCTGGCGGAGCAGGTTGACCGCTTTGAGAAGAGCTTGCTCGAGCATGCCCTGGTCTCCTCGTCGGGAAGCATCAAGGATGTTATGGGCAGCCTCAACCTGCCCCGCAAGACACTCTACGACAAGATGCGCAAATACGGACTCAACAAAAGCGACTACAAGTAAGAAAGAACTAGCAAGTCCGCAGGCGGGTTTTCCCGACCTACGGACTTGCTTTGCTGTGCGGTTACATCATGCCAAGGGTGCGCGGCAGCCAAATGGAAAGGGCCGGCCAGTAGGTGACTATGCCGAGAAACACCAACATGGTCAACAGCCACGGCCAAACCGCCACGGTGAGGTCGGTAATCCCCATCTTGGTCAGCCCCGAAGCCACGTAAAGATTAAGCCCAACCGGGGGATGGCACATCCCCACCTCCATGTTGACCACCATGAGAATGCCGAGATGGATGGGATCGATGCCGAGCTTCATCGCCACCGGAAAGACGATCGGGGCAAAGATCAGCATAATCGAAGAGGGTTCCATGAAGTTGCCGGCCATGAGCAGGAGAATGTTGACCGCCAAGAGGAAGGCGATTTGCCCCAGGCCTTTGTCAATCAGCCAGTTGGTCAGTTCCTGGGGGATGTTCTCGTTGGCAAGGATAAAGGAGAACATAACCGCGTTGGTGATGATATAGAGCAGCATCGCCGACATGTTGGCCGAGTTGAGCAACACCTTCGGCACCTGCTTGAGGGTCAAGTCCTTGTAGATGAAGACCGCGACAACAAAGGAGTAGACCGCACTCATTGCCGCCGCTTCGGTGGGGGTGAAGAAGCCGGTATAAATGCCGCCCATGACCACCACGATGAGCATCAAACCCCACGCAGATTCGCGCAAGGTGCGCCCGCGTTCTTTCCAGGAGGCCTTGGGTTGGCGGGGATAGTTGAATTTTTTTGCCCGGTACCAGGTGACTCCACCAAGCATCGAAGCCAAAACCAGCCCAGGGATGACCCCGGCCATAAAGAGGGCGCCGATGGAGGCATTGGTGGCAATGGCATACATAACCATGACGATTGACGGCGGAATAAGAATTCCAAGCGCCCCGGAGGTGGCGATGACCCCGGCCCCGAAACGCATGGGAAAGCCGGCCTTGACCATCCCGGGGATGAGAATTGAGCCAATGGCGACAACAGTCGCCGGCGATGACCCGGAGACGGCGGCAAAGAGGGCGCAGGCCAACACGCCCGAGAGGGCCAGGCCGCCATACCAGTGCCCGACAAGGGAGGTGGCGAAGTTGATCATACGTCGCGCCACCCCGCCGTGGGTGAGAAAGTTGCCAGCCAGAATAAAGAAGGGAATGGCCATGATCTCGAATTTTTCGATACCCGAGAACAATTTCAAGGCCACCGACTCAAGCGGCACCTGGGTCATGGTGAAGAGAAAGGTGAGAACGGTCAGGCCCAGGGAGATGGAGATCGGCATGCCGGTCAGCATCAACGCCAAGAGAATGCTGAAGATGACAAGAGAACTCATGACTTCTCCTCCTTTCCGGCCTTTTGCGGTTCATCTTGGGGTTTCAAGGCCTCTCGAACGGTGGGCGAGGCGGCGGTGATTTTGGCAACTGCATCGGCATCGACGCCGTCGACATGGCTGTGGTCGTGGTGGGGCAGTTCGCTGGTGCGGATGAAATTCACCATGACCTGAAGAAAGCGAAAGCACATGAGCATCGAGCCAAATGGCACGGCGCTATACACCGCCCAGGTCGGCCATTCCAGGTCCGGGGTGGTGGGGCCTTCGGGCAGTGTGCCGACATCAAGGCCAAGGGTGGTGAACACCGCATAGTGCATGCCGTTTTCCCAGATAAAATTCAGGCCAAGCGAGGCAACGATGGCGGTAAAGGTCGCCCCCGCCAACAACGCAAAGACGATGAACTTGTTGCGCATCGCTGGCTTCAATTGCTTGACCACCACATCGACGCCGACATGGATGCCGGTGCGAACGCCGTAGGCGGCACCAAACTTGGCCATCCACACGAACATGATGATGCACAGCTCCTGTGCCCAGCCGAAGTTGAATTCTAGCAACCAGTCCTGAATCACAGGAATGGGGAGCCCCGCGAAATAGCGGTGGATGACCGCGACGAAAATCACCACCACCGCTCCCGCCATAAGAAATGAGATGAACCATTCCTCAAGTCGATTAAGAATTTTCATCACCGCCGTATCCTCCTCGGAAACAGATACGAGGCGAAGAGGAGACCTCTCCGCCCCCTGTTGCAGGCTTGGTCGAAACCGCTATTTCTTGAAGCCAACGGCCTGATATACCGCCTCGATGGTCTCTTTGCCGATCCTGTCAGCCATTTTCTCGTGAACAGAGACCATGGCGGTGCGGAAGGCGGTGCGCTCAGCCTCGGTGAGCACAGTCACCTGGGTCTTCCCGGAGGCCTTGACTGCGGCAAGGTCCTCATCGTTCTTCTGCTTGGCGATCTTGTTGGCATATTCGGTGGAATCCTTCATCGCCGTCTCAAGTTGGCCGCGAACGTCGGCTGGCAGGCCTTCCCAGAACTTCTTATTGACGATAACCGCATAGCCAAGATAGCCGTGATCGCTGATCACCAGATGTTTCTGCACTTCGTGCATCTTCTGGGTGTAGAAGTTGGAAATCGGATTTTCGGTACCGTCGACAACGCCGGTCTGCAGGGCCTGGTAGACCTCGGAGAACGGCATGACCTGGGGAATGGCCTTGATCGACTGCATCTGGGCCTCAAGAACCTTGGAAGATTGGATGCGCAGTTTCTTGCCTTTCAAGTCCTCGGGGGTCTTGATCGGAGTATTGGCGGAGAAGGATTTGAAGCCGTTATCCCAATAGGCCAACCCTTTGATGCCTTTGGGCTCGAGTTTGTCGAGCAGGGCCTGGCCGGCGGGGCCGGTGGTGATTTTGTGCAGATCTTCATAATTATTGAAGATAAAGGGCAGATCGAAGACCTCAAACTCTTTTACTCCCAGCGGTCCGAACTTGGCAAGCGATGGGGCGAGCATTTGCACCGAGCCAAGCTGTAATGCCTCCATCTCTTCCTTGTCTTTATAAAGCTGGCTGTTGGGATACAGCTCAATCTTCACCTTGCCCTGGGTCAGTTCTTCGCCTCGTTTTTTGAAGAATTCCGCCGCCTGACCTTTGGGGGTGTCCACGGCAACGACGTGGCTGAACTTGATGGAGATCGGCTCGGCAAATGCCGGAGAGACCAAAAGTGCCGCAGAAATGGTTAAAGTTCCAAACGTTTTGATAACAGTGTGTAACATGTTTTCCTCCCTACCTGTTTATGGGTTGACCTCCAACTCCCTGGCGTCGCTTGGCGGAGAACGACTCCGCGCTAAAGCCAAGGAGCACGGCGTGGATAACCGCCGCTCAAGAACTAGCAAGAACAAGACCAACGTAACAACTGCAATTAAAGTACATAAATTCAAGCGGTTGAAACCTGAAGAAGAGTTTTCCACCCAAAGGGACCGGCGGGTTTCCGCCCATTTCTATATGTTCGGGTGGGGAAAACCACTCACGCAAAGGGACGGCGACGTGCCGGGGTAGAGGTTGCGTCTCTCTATCCGTCCGCACTATCCTTCCCAGATAGAGCAGTGACGGGTTCCACTGATGAGATGGCGAAGGCCTGGCCTTGATAGCAGCGTCACAACGGTCGTCGAAAATAGCAAAATGCCTCGTCTTTTCTCGAAAAGGGTGGCTTTCCGCCAAAAAAATTCTATGATGAGGGAGAGCGTCAAAGATGGGGGAATACTCTTGAAATGCCACGATAAAGGGTCACAAGCCCTTATAAAGAATACTTTGCTTGTTGTACACGGATCCTGGTCACATCTTTTTTTCATTCAAGCCGTCGGCCTCAGGTCGACAATGAGGAGGGCCTATGAAGAACAACCCGAACGTCAAAACCATTCTCTATGCCACTGATCTCGGCGACAACACACGACCGGTCTTTCGTCATACCTTGGCTTTGGCAAAGCTTTATGACGCAAAAATCATCATGCTGCATGTGATCGAACCGATCGGCGAGACCGCCAAGGCGGTGATCAGTGCCTATATTTCCCAGGAATTGAGCGAGGAGTTGTTGAAAGACACCATGCAGTCTCTGGTCGTTAAGATGAAAGACCGTCTGCGCCGTTTCTTCGAGGAGGAATGCGACGACGAAAAGGTTTGCGCAAACGTCAAGGAAGTAGTGGTCGTCGCTGGAAAACCGAGCGAAGAAATACTCCGTATCGCCGAGGAGGACAAGGCGGACATGATCGTGCTCGGAAAATCGAGCCGTACCGTTCGAGGTCTTCGTGTCATGGGCTCCACCGCCCGACGGGTAAGTCGTATCGCCGCCGTACCGGTGTTGGTGGTGCCCAATTGGAAGGTTTGAACGGCTCAGTCGATAAGGGGACTCTATGAGCGGCAAACTGTTTGTACTTCTCGCCGCTCCGCGCGGCTTCTGCGCTGGAGTGGAAAGGGCTATAGCCACGGTCAAACTTTGCTTGGAACGGTATGGTCGACCGGTTTACGTGTTACACGAGATTGTCCACAACAAACATGTTATTGCCGAGTTGCAAGCGATCGGAGCGGTCTTCGTCGAGCATCTTGACCAGATCCCCCGGGGAGAGGTGTGTATTTTCAGTGCCCATGGCGTATCGAGGGCAATCGAAGAAAAGGCCATCTCGCTCGGTCTGCGCACAGTCGACGCCACCTGCCCCCTGGTGACAAGTGTTCATGGCATGGTCGAAAAGCACCATGCCATGAATTACGATGTGATCATCGTCGGTCACCACGGTCATCCCGAGGTCGAGGGTACCGCCGGTCGCGTCCAGGGTCGGGTCCATGTGGTGGCCACGGTGACCGAGGCGGAGACGGTTGTGGTAAGTGATTCGCAAAAAGTAGCCTATGTCACCCAGACCACCCTCAACGGCAACGACATTGTGGCGATCCTCGACATGCTGAAAATACGTTTTCCGAGGATCAAGGGACCAAAATCAAGTATTTGTTTCGCCACCCAACACCGCCAGGAGGCAGTGCGCCTCTTGGCGCGCCAATCGGAGTTGATTTTTGTGGTCGGATCAAAAAACAGTTCCAACTCCAATCGCCTCAAGGAGGTGGCCAATCAATGCGGAGTGATCGCCCACCTCATCGACGATGCCGGTGATATAAAGCAGAATTGGTTGCAAGGAAAAGAGAGGATCGGCATCACCGCCGGGGCGTCTGCTCCGGAACGGTTGGTCGATGGAGTGATTCGCTGGTTGGCAACCTTTGCCGAGATAAAGGTGACGACCATGGCGGGCATCGAGGAGAAGATTCACTTCAAGCCGGCGAAACTGGATTTTTAACTTCCAGCTTCGCCGCCCTCCGGTAACTACTCGCTTCTACTTCCCTGAAAGTACCGTGGTCAGGCGTTGCATGGCTTCTTCCACCTTGTCGCGGTTGTTGAAGGCGGAGATGCGGATATAGCCGTTCCCGCATTTGCCGAAGCCTGCGCCGGGAGTACAGACCACGCCAGCGCGCTCAAGGAGCATATCGAAAAAGGCCCAGGAGTCCATGCGGCCATCCACCCATATATAGGGGGAATTCTTGCCCCCGACATAGTCGTAACCGAGTTTGTCCATGGTGGCGCAGATCACATCGGCGTTGGCCATGTAATAATCGATCAACGCCTTGGTTTCTCTCTTCCCCTCTGGGCTGTAAATGGCTTCTGCTGCCCTTTGCACCGGGTAAGAGACCCCGTTGAACTTGGTGCAATGTCGCCGATTCCACAGTGGATGGATAGCGAAGTGCTCCCCGTTTTTGGTAAAGGCCCGACACTCTTTGGGAACGACGGTATAGGCACAGCGGGTACCGGTAAAGCCGGCACTCTTTGAATAGCTGCGAAACTCAATGGCGACTTCCTTTGCCCCTTCGACCTCGAAGATCGACTTGGGGAGAGTCTCGTCGCGGATAAAGGCCTCGTAGGCGGCATCGAAAAGGATCAGGGCTTGATGCTCACGGGCATAATCGACCCAGGTTTTCAATTCCTCTTTGGAAATGGTTGATCCAGTGGGGTTGTTGGGAAAACAGAGATAGATGAGATCGACCTTTTCTTTGGGCAGGGCGGGCACGAAATTGTTCTCCTTGGTCCCCTCAAGGTAGACGATACCCTGGTAGCGGCCATCGACAAAGGATCCGGTGCGCCCAGCCATGACGTTGGTGTCGACGTACACGGGGTAGACCGGGTCGGGAACGGCGATAATGACGTCGGTGGTGAACAGTTCCTCGATATTGCCG
>CAYSON010000011.1:0-17754 GCA_964432635.1 uncultured Desulfopila sp. | reverse complement strand
CTTTTCCAAGATCGCCGTGATCCTTGGCGCCGTCGAGGCGGTCATTCACAAAGAATACCATCTCTGTTCCGGCGATCCGGTGATCATCGGCGAAGGCCGGGTGCATCCGGTGTGCAACACCAACTTCGACGTCGCCGACCAGCTGGCCGACATCGGCATGGAGGCCATTCATCCCAAAGCCTCCAAGCCGCTGGAAACCGCCGGTATCGCCATCCGCGTCATGAACGCCTTCGACCCCAGCCACAGCGGCACCCTGATCACCAAGGATTACATCTGTCCGGAATCGAAAACCGAGGTCATCACCGGCTCCAACACCGTCACCTGCCTGGAGGTCCACGACACCCGCATGGTCGGCGAAGTCGGCTTCGACATGAAGATCATGAAAGTGCTGCAGTTGTTCAACGTCAGCTACATCAACAAGGCCACCAACGCCAACACCATTGATGTGCTCATCGCCGAAAAGGACTGCACTCCGGCTCTGGTGGAGGCAATGCGCGAGCGCTTCGAAGTGGTCACCACCCAGGAGGTCGCCATCGTCTGCGCCATCGGCTCAAACATCGCTAAGCCGGGTATCCTCGCCAAAGCGGCACAGGCACTGGCCGACGAGAACATCAATATCCTCTCGGTTTCACAGACCACCCGGCAGACCAACATGCAGTTCACCATGGACCGCAGCCACTTTGTCTCCGCCCAACGTGCCCTGCACCGCGCCCTGTGCGAGGAATAGGGAAAAAGCAGCGCGGGGGAAGCGCCGATGACTTGGCCCCTCCCCCGCGCATGATCGTTTACCCACCTGCCCGGCCTAAGAGTAGCTGCGGCTAGACAATTTCCACTCGTACATCCTCGGAGAGGGCCTCGATCTCCCCGGCGATGACCAGTCCGTCACTCTCCACCGGCACCGCCAGGGACAATCGGGCCGAGAAGACGGTTTCACCGATCTCCTCCATCTGAAAGCGCTTGCACTCCATTTCCTCGACGCGAAGATCAAGCCCGGCGAGGATACTGGCGAGATCCCCGGTGAGACCGGCGCGGTCGATACATTCAACCACCAGATTGAGGGTTTTGTCGAGTTGGCGCGGGGTACCACTCACCGCGGAAGAGATAAAGGTCAACTGCGGAAAGCGCAGCTCGAGGGTTTCCTTGAGCTCCTGTTCGCGTTCTGCGGCGATGACGACATTCATCAGGGCGGCAAAGCGATCGTCAAGCCTGATGAATCTGCTGGTCAGCCACTCTCCGTCCAGACTGCGGGTCACCTGCGCCAATTGCTTGATCAGCCCCGGCGTCACCGGCCCATAGACGGTGGTGAGGAAATTGCTGTGCATGGCATGCCTCGTCGGTTACGCGAAGTCAAAGGTCCCCCCAGTATTCCGCCCCTTACATACCATATTCCGCGTCGGGACTCCACCGTCGATTTTCTCCGCCGGTGGGCAGTTTCAACCATAAGCAAAAACCGCTGTCACCTCAAGAAGCGACAGCGGTTTTCAGCGGTGCCGGCTGAATGATTCCTATGGAAGCGCAGGCGAGATATCAGCCGATTTCCCGCCGCGCCTCCGGCCAGCGGCGCTCGCTGACTTCGTCGGTGGCGTAGTCGGGGAGAAGGATCGGGGCCACCGCCGGCTCGGCGATGCCGGCCTGGGCCAGTTCCTGCTCGAACCTGACCACGTGATCAAGGGTCAGCTTTTTCAGCGCTACCCCGGAGGTGACGTAGGCGGCGGCGTTCTTGCCGGCGCGGCGGCCGAAGGTGATGATGTCCTGGAGGCTGTTGCCCATGAGGCGGTTTTCGCCATGGACGCCGCCTATGGCCTCGCCGGCGGCGTAGAGGCCGGGGACCACCGTCTCAGTGTTGCCGTTGACGTTGATGCCGCCGTTCTGGTAGTGCAGGGTGGGAAAGACCAGCATCGGCTCCTTGGAGATATCGATGCCGTGGCGCTCGAACTGGATGAACTTTGCGGGGAGCTCCTTTTTCACCGTACCCGGGCCGTGCAGTTCCTCGATCATCGGCGAATCGAGCCACAGGCCGACGCGGCCGGTGGGGGTCATGATGCCCTTGCCCACCTCCAGGGCCTCGCGAATCAACTCCGCCGACTCGACATCGCGCGGCTCGAGCGGGAAGCAGAACTGCTCGCCGTCGATGTTGAGCACGTGGGCGCCGAGGCCGCGCACCTTCTCGGTGATGAGCAGGCCGACGTTCTGCTCGGGGTAGGAAACACCGGTGGGATGATACTGAGTGGAGTGCAGATCCTTGTTACCGACACCGGCGCGGTAGGCCATGACCACCCCGTCCATGGTGGCGCCATAGTGGTTAGTGGTGGCGAAGCCCTTGATATGAAGGCGGCCGAAGCCGCCGGTGGCGATGATCACCGCCTTGGCGCGGACGACGGAGAACTCCTTGGTCTCCATGTTGTAGAGGATAGCGCCGCCGCACTTGCCGTCCTCGTCGAGGAGCAGTTCCACCGCCGGGCTGAACTCCAGGGTGGTGATCTGCTCGACGCGATTGCGTGCCTCGTCACGCACCACCCGCATGATCTCCGCCCCGGTCATGTCGCCGGAGGACTGAAGGCGCTTGCGCGAGGAGCCGCCGCAGTGGCGGACGACGGTGCGCCCGTCCTCGTGCTTGTTGAACATCATCCCCAGGCCTTCCAACCAAGAGATGGACAGCGGGGCGTCGTTGGCCAGTGCTGCCGCCAGATCGCGCTGGTTGGCGAAGTGGCCGCCACCGATGGTGTCCATGAAGTGGTAGTAGGGGGAGTCGCACTCGTGGGTGGCCGCCTGGATGCCGCCCTCGGCCATGATGGTGTTGGAGTCGCCGTGACGGAGCTTGGTGGAGATGATCACCTTGCAGCCGCCCTCGGCGGCCATGATCGCCGCCGATGTGCCGGCGCCGCCGCCGCCGATGACCAGGACGTCGGTGTCATAGTCGATCTTGCTTAGATCGACCTTGTCCGGCCGCACCATCGATTTCGCTTCCAGCAACCGGGCCACGCCCTCCTGATAGACGTCGCCCTTGTTGGGGCCGACTGAAACCTGGCGCTTGCCGCTCTCCTGATAGTCGGGGTGGTATTTGGACAACACCTCAGCCCGCTCGGCCATGGTCAGGGCCGGATAGTTTTCGTTGCGTTTGGCCATCGCCACCCGCGCCGGGCGAGTTGCCTCAACCCGTTTGATCAGTTCCTGCAATTCCGGAGTATATGCCATGATCTTTCTCCTTGATCTCGACGAGGGACGTCGTTGGTTATAAGTATTGGGTCTCTTTCGGCATCCACTGGCCGCCTTCGACGAAATCGGGTTCGCGCTCGCGCTCGACGTAGCGTTTTTCCAACTCTTCCATGCTCATCCCGGCCAGGTCGGTGAGCATGGCCTGGTACTTGCTCGACTCGATCTCGGCGACCCGATTCTTGAGGTGTTCGGCCTGGGGCAGGATGTACTTGCCATAAACACGCCGGGCCAACTGGGCGATATGATACTGGGGGATCTCGCCGAGACAGCGGCTGGCGCACATGCCGCATTGGATGCAATCAAAGGAGATTTTGGCCGCCCGGGCGATATCGCCCTGCTTCATGGCCGAGATATAGCCAAGGACGTCGACATCCATGGGGCAGGCCTTGGTGCACTGATTGCAAGCAACGCAGCGGAAGAGTTCCGGGTAGAGGGCATGAATGGCCTCGGGTAGGCCACCGATCTCGCCTATGTCGAAGGTGGCGCGATTGGCCGGATAAAAGGGGATCTGCGCCAGATACATATTGGCTTCGACCACCGTCTGGCAGGCCAGGCCGAAATGGAGCTTGTAGTCCCCGGTCATACGGTAGACGGTGGGGCAGGCGCCGCAAATGCCGCCACGACAGCCGGCACCGCGGAGGAACTTGAAGCCGGCGAACTCCATGGCTTTCATGATGGTCAGGGTCTCCGGCACCTCGTACTTCTTGCCCATGATATACACAGGAATAGCCTTGGCCCCCTCCGGCAAAATCGCTCTGTCGCCGTTGGCCATCCTCGGGGTGGTCTTCTTCGTTTCGTTTGCTTGACACATAGTTGATCTCTCCAAGAGTACTGGGAAATTATCCTTGTCCGTTGACCGCCGGGGCCTAAGCCGCCGCCAGATAGGTTTTCTTGCGCAACAACTCGACCCCGATCGCCTCGTTCATCTCGAAGTGGCAGGTGGTCTCCTCGACACCTAAGGCCAGCGCCAACAACTGAGTGAAATAGAAGGTGGGTATGGCCGAACTTATGGCCGAAGCCGCCAGCAACCGCCCCTGCTGCCTGCCAAGATTGTACTCGCAGAGGGGGCAACTGGTGGCGAGCGCCTCGATGCCGCTGCCGGCGGCGAGGTTGAGAATGGCTGCGGCGGCGCTGTTGTTGCCCTCCGGGGAACCGAGCACCTGATAGGAGCCGCAGCACTTGTCGGCGGCGCCAAAGGGTTGGACCTCGGCGCCAAGCGATGCAAGCATCTCGCTCATCAGGGAAAAACTGCCAAAGGGCTCGATCCCCACCTCGGCCGGACGGTGCAGGGTGCAGCCGTAATAGGGGGCGACCCGCAGTCCGGCCAGGGGAACCTTAAGCGCCTGGCGCAGCTTGTCCCAACCCACCGTCTCCTTGAGGAAGGTGAGGTAGTGCACTACCTCGACCTCGCCCAGGTAGTCGATCTCTTCGTCCATGAAGCGGTTGATGGTATCACGCTTGACCGCATCGTTTCTCATGATGAGATTGGCCCGCGCCAAGGTGTTGTAGCACATCGAGCACAGGGTCACCAACTGCGTCGCCCCCTGCTCCTTGGCGCGCACCAGATTGCGCACCGGCCCCACCTGATGGATCAAGTCATCGGCGGTGAGCGAATGCACGGCGCCGCAACAATTCCACCTGTCGATCTCCTGCACCTCGACCCCCAAGACCTGAAGCGCGGCGATGGCCGCCCGGTCAAGATTCTTGGCCTTGGTCTTCAGAGTGCAGCCCGGATAGTAACTGATCTTCATCGCTCTCCTTAACTGGTGAATTTTCTGAATCCCGCCACTAGGGCGATCTGCGGCATCTCCGCGATGGCCTCCCGAGAAAGCGCCGACGGTTCGATGTGGTTCTCGCTCTTGCGCAGCACCTGCTGACGCAGGGCCTCCATAACCCTGGCGATGTCGATGCCGCGCGGGCACTTCACCGAACAGGCGTGGCAGGAGGCGCATTTCCAGTAGCTGTTGGCACCGCTGAGGATGTCGAGCCGGCCGAACTGGGCCAGGTGCATAACCCGGCGGGGACTGAGATCCATCTCCTGCGCCATCGGACACATGCCGGTGCAGGTGGCGCATTGCATGCAGAGCTTGACGCTCTCGCCGCTCAATTCTTTCAGCCTCGCCAGAGCCGGCAGCGACGGCGTCTGAGCTGTCATGGTGATTGTCATGGTTGTTTCCGTTTGCGATCTGCTGAATGTTTCCTGCCAATGGCCGCAGGAGAGAAGGGTTCCGGGACAGCATCGCCCCCGTCACCCCTTGTGGCCCACTTCGTTTCCTGGTGAGGTAACTTCCATGAAAGACCAATTTCTTACCGATACCCTCACCAAGACATCATATTTAGCAGATTCAGCTGCTTTTTCAACATTCTTTATGTTATTTAATTTCATATAGTTGAGATATGTTCACTGAATCGTTACTCATTTTTCGCTCGTGTCGCACCCGCCCCATCAGCGAAGCTGCGAGGACGCCCGGTTCTGTCGCCATCCTTACTCAGCCTTGCAAAAAAACGTTACGGCGATTATAGTGTTTATTCTTTTACAAAGAGTTACTTAGACTTCTGCCTGCACCTTCTTTATGACCCGCAAGGACCACGCTAGTATGAATGCCCCAGCCAAATTTCTCTGGGATGGAACCGAACGGCGCAAGCCTCATAGTTGTCGCCGTCTCGCCGACAGGCGCTGCCACCAGGAACGTCGCTATGATCCCCGCTCTCACCGCGAGGTTTCCTCCCCGCGTGGCTTCTATGGTTGGCTGCGCTCGCTGATCAGGGCTCGCCTTGGGGTTGATCGCCGCAAATCCGACGATCAGCGGATGATCAATCGTCGCCACTTCAGTCCGCGCTCGATGCTCACCAGGGAAGAGCTCGCCGATCTGTTGAAATAGCCGTGCGACAAATCGCCGGCCGCAAGGACAGGATTATTGAATTGGCGGGGTTGTGCCTTCCCCGGGAGGACAATCGCTGACCACCGAACAGCCATCCTGACCGCCTCCACTCAAGCCGGGAATAAAGGGTTTGACCAAGGAAGGGTCCTGGGAAATTCCCGAGATTTCGACGCTCGAGGGGAGGCAGGCTTTGCGCAGATACTCGACAATCCGTTTTTCTCCCTTGAGCAGGCGCATCTCCTCGCCTCCTCCTATAAACAACAGCGGTACCTCTTGAATCGACATTCCCTTGAGGAAGGCCCGGTTGATACTCGGATCGTAGGTTTTCAGACGTTCGGCATTATTGACTTTGAAGTTATCGATCCGCTCCAGCGGGTTGAAGCGCAGGTTGCAGGTATAACCATCCTCGAGGCTCTTCATGACGTTTTCGCAATGGACGCAGGAGGAGGAAAAAAAGAGGTAGAGGGTTTCGGCGCCGCTCGCTTTGCGCAGCACAGCCATACTCCCCGAGTGAAGATCTGCGGGCTTGCCCGAAGACGGGGGAGTGAACTGCAAACTGAGACAGGTTACCGACACTGCCGCAAAGATCACCACGCCGCGCAGGATCTGCCTGAGGCCGCAGCAAAGATTGAGAAGTACGACGACGGCGAAGATGATCAGGCAATAAGAGCAGAAAATCCGGGCCACGGAATACTGAAAAAAGACCAAGACCGCCTCAGCGGCGAGGGCTGCCAGCAAGAGCAGGCGAGCAATCTTCAAGAGGTGTTCACGCCGCCTTCTGCCCTGGATGAACAGCCAGAACAGCATCAGGAAAAAACAAAACCCGGCAATATTGAACCACAGCGGTGGAACCTTGGTCAAACTATCAACCACGGCACACCCGTCGTTGAGACAGATGGCCTCCTCTCCACGGGAGAGGAGATAGACTTGGACCGCTGTTAACATGGCGGTGAGAAGTGAAATTATGGCGCGGATCATGTCGTTCCCAGGATGGTCAGAGCAAAAAGGGTGCCGCGTTTCTCCATCAAGCGGAGTTCGGCAAACGTTTCGAGTGTTTGGCGCACAGAGCGCTCAAGCCATGCATTTACTCTATATTTACGACAATTCCTACCCCAACCGCAACCATGAAGAATCGGCGTCAGGGCAATTCCTCTGCCCCGTGATCTTCTTGTCGCCGTCAACAGGGGGCACGACAGGATGATTACTCAACGCGCAGCGGAGGGCATGGCGCCATGACAGCCACCATACAGCTCACCTGGAACTGGTATCGGTTTGACGCCCTCAACGTATATGAGCTCTACGCGATCCTCGCCCTACGTCAAAAGGTCTTTGTGGTCGAGCAGCAATGTCCCTACCTTGATTGCGACGGAGTTGATAGTAAAGCCCATCATCTCGTGGGTTGGCAGACCACACCAACGTGCCGTCGCCCCATGGCCTACCTGCGGGTGATTGTGCCGGAGCAAGAAGGTGCTCCGGTGAGAATCGGCCGTCTCCTTACCCATCCCAAGATTCGCGGCCAAGGGGTGGGTCGGGAACTGATACGGATAGCACTCAATTGGATTGAAGCAACCATGCCCAAGCAGGCAATCGCCATCTCGGCGCAACACTATTTACGTCATTTTTATCTGACCTGCGGATTTGTTCCCGTATCGGAAGTGTATATGGAGGATGGTATTCCCCATCTGGCGATGATTCGTAACCCTTAGAATTATTCTTCTGCGGCAAAAAAGCTTGCACCGCTCAACAGCGATTGGCAAACAGGGAGAAATACGATACCTTGTTCGTTTCTCGAAACGTTCATTTCCGAGTACTTCCCGGGTCCCTCTTTTGCAACGCTGTTGAATGAAATCGCTTTTCGCCATCCCCGCATTGGTCATCGTTATCGCTCACGGCATCTTGCTCCACCACTCCACTTGCCTCGCCGGCGATCCCCTCTTCGTCAATGGTGCAAACCCGCACCTGCTTTTTTACTCCTCTGAGGGGCCAAGTTATTTTCTTCTGGTCGAAAAAAAATATCAGAAACTGAAACTCTATGAGCAAGGGGCCTCGCTGCGCCTGGTCAAAGAGTACACCTGCGCAACGGGCGAAAACATTGGCAACAAACGGACCAGTGGTGACTCGCGAACTCCAGAAGGAGTGTATTTTATTACAGAAATATACGAAGACAAAAAGATTACGGTGTTTGGCAGTCGAGCCTACCATCTTGACTACCCCAACGTCTTCGACAGCCACTCCGGTCGTCTCGGCGACGGTATCTTCATTCACGGCACCAACAAAAAGCTCACGCCCAACAGCACCAACGGCTGCATCACCCTGGACAACCGCGATCTCGATGAGTTGGCGCCCTACCTCTCCGTGGCATCCCTGCCGGTGATCATTCTCGATGCCGATAACGAAGCGACACTGAGCAACTCCCTGTCGTTGGAAAAGGGCGACGAGCGAATGAAAGACATTCTCGCCACGTTCACCTCCGACACCGCCACAATTCCCATAAGCAACATTACCATGCTCTCCTTCCTGCAGGTTGGTGGCCAAGCCGTCGTCTCCCTCGCTTACCGGGTCATTGATGACCAGACAACACAGTTCCAGGAGCGCCGACGCGCTTATCTCGCCCAAAGCTCCAGCGGCAAGTGGCGCCCCCTCTACGCCGTGCACCACCAGGATCCCAGACCCACCCTGCTGGCGCAAAAAAGGATTAAAAATGACAAGGCGGTGCGTATCGACGACAGTGCCATCAGCGAGGCGACAATGGCGGCCCAAACTCCTCCCCTGGCTTCATCCACGGAACCCTCTGCAGAGGCCAAGAGGGTGTCCGATGCCCAAAAACCTTTGCCCGAAATTGTCGCCAAAACCAAAGAAGCGGTGCGCAAGCCAGCTGAGGCACTGGCAGCCAAACCGAGCAAATCATCCCTGGGCAAACCTCCGCCTGACACCCGGACCGAGGAAGTCCTCGCTTTTGTCGAGAAATGGCGTTCCGCTTGGGCCGCCAAGGACCTAGAGGGCTATATGAACTGCTACAGCCCGTCCTTCAAGGGTGGCGACCTCAACAAGGAACAATGGCGGGAAAAAAAGACCTCTCTCAATGGCAAATATAAATTTATCAGCGTCAAACTCTCCGATATCAGTGTGTCCTTGACCCCTTCCATGGCTAAGGTCACTTTTCATCAGACCTACAGATCGGATCAACTTCAGGCCAGCGGTATCAAAACGCTGCAACTGGTCAACCGCAAAAACCGCTGGTTCATCGAAAGTGAATTGATGTGATCGGCATGCCAAGTTCCCTTCCACGGTTTTCTTGAAGACGATGATGTTGATGCGCTTCCCCTACTGTTTTCTGATCATGGTCTTCCTGCTCACTTCAGCCCATTCGCCTTTGGCCGCCAGCAGCCATCAAAGCCTGCACGACGTTTACCTGGCCAACACCGAACACGAACTGCATATCTACCGAATCTACGGAAAGGAGCCGGGAAAAACACTGATGCTCATCGGCGGCATCCAGGGTGACGAACCGGGCGGCTACCTCACCGCCGATCTCTATGCCGATATCAGCTTGAAGAAAGGCAACCTCATTGTTGTGCCGCGGGCCAATTTCTATTCCATTCTCCTCAACCAGCGGGACGGCATGACCGGGGACATGAATCGCAAATTTTCCGAGAGTTCCCAGGAAGAAAGGAACATGGAGCAGGAGATCGTCGCCATCCTCAAAAAGCTGATCGGCGAGGCCGACTGCCTGCTCAATCTCCACGAGGGCTCGGGATTCTATAGCGACCAATGGGTAAGCGAACTTGAAAACCCGGATCGTTTCGGACAATCGATCATCCACGATGCCACCACCTTTATCGGCACCAAAAAGCAACAACCCATCGCCCTGCACGACATGGCGGTCAAGGTGGCTAACAAGGTCAACCGTCAGATCGACAACCCGCGGCACCTTTTCCGCACCAATAACCACGATACCGTCTCGGCCAACTCCCGCTTTCCTGAGCAGCGCAAATCCGCCACCTACTACGCCCTCACCCAGGAAAACATCCCCGCCTTCGGAATCGAAACCTCGAAATCGATCAAACTCAATTCTACCAAAGTGGCCCTACAGAAATTGGTGGTCAACGCCTTTATGGAAGAATTCGGTGTCATCGCTGAAACCCCCGGCCTCCATGACGAAGATATCCGCCTCGACTATGTTTTGGTCAAGGTCAACGACGGCCACCCCTATGCCGTACCCAGCGGATCGGAGTTGCGCATTGAAGTCGGCGATAAGGTGATGGTCACCGATATCGTTGCCAACTTTAATCGCGGCTTGACCGCCGACTTCGTCGACATGGGCAGCCATAACGACACTAAATTGCCCTTTCGCATCGCCAAACCGACCAAGATATTGATTCGCAAGGACGCCGAAATTTGCGGCTCAATCTCCCTCGCAACCACGCCAACCAATGCCGCCAGCGGCAGGGGGATAAACAGCAAAGAAATCAAGACGGTAAAAGCGGCGAGCGAAGTGAGCGCCGTAAAAACAGAAACACCCTTGGCGGAACTGCGGGCCGTCCAACTGTTGGTCAATGTCGACGGCACTCTGCTGACCGTCGAAGCCGATGGCGACATTGAGGTGCAGAAAAGCAAACTCATGGTGATCAAAGGGGTCCACTCCAATATCAGCCGACTTGACAACCAAATCGCCGTCAATCTCAAGGGCTTTTCCCCGCAAAAACACCAAAATATTGGCAACGATATCAATTTTCCTTTTTCTCCGGAACGGGATCTCTGGACGAGGTTCTCTGAAGATAGAAAGGGGAATCGGTATCCCATAGAAGCCACCTTTAATAATCGCGTGATCGGCAACTTTTGGTTAAAGGTGAATTGAGACTGCCTTACAATTTTCTTGTCAATGACAATCATTCCTCCTATGATTGACAAAATATTCGCCCGTCACAGCAACCACTAGCCTCAAAGGAGAACGCCATGCAAAAATGGGAATGTCCGTGCGGTTACATTTACGATCCAGCAGAAGGTGATTACGAAAACGGAGTTGAACCGGGCACTGCCTGGGAAAACGTTCCTGCTGATTGGGTCTGTCCCAAGTGTGGGGCTGCCAAAGAGGATTTCTGGAAACACAGTTGATTGCCCTTTTTGCCGAACTCCATCCGGCCAAAAGGTTGCTCTCTCACCATTACCTTGGGTAAACCTTTCGTCCTCCCGACCACCGCGTTGGGAACCTTCTCTTGGCAAGCCTGCCGCAGCAGATGTGGCCACGGTTTTTGCAAAGAGCAAACCAGACAAGGAGCACAGAGATGAGAATATCGGTTGACAGAAATGTTGTGGAGATCACCCCGGAATCGGAACAAGAAAAAGCCAGTCTCGACACCCTGTGGAAGGTGGTTATCGATTGCTATGGAAACAACAAAAAACTGGTGCCGATGGGCCACTACGTGCCAGGAATCGACGCCCTCGCCCGTTTCAACATCGAGGGGATCCAGGGTGGTCCCACCGTCTATTCCACCGACAAAAAGGCCGCGAAGGACGACACCTATTACTGCGGCATCTGCAATAAGTACATGAACGTCAAGGCTGGTAATGCGGTGCCGCTCTGTTGTGGACGTGATATGGAGTGCATCGACTGACCGGCAGAACTTCCCAGGCAACAACTTCCCATCTTTCCAGGGCGCCCACTCCGTTATGAGGGGTGCCCTCACCTGCGCCTCATCACATTCGGAGCAGCCTCGCCTCGGCTGCTCCGAACGTGACTTTTTCTGCACGGCTCCACCTGCGATCGCAGAGCATATTCTGCACTTTGCCGGTTCCATCCGGTAAAATTTTGATCCGCATCCCCGCAACTTTTCACCGCATCTCTCCGTCAACTCTACGAAAAAACGTAAAATGCTTTTTTGGTCCACCTTTTGCTAGTAGTTCTCTCAACATTGAGAAGAATTCGACCAGGCCACGCACCAACACCCCCCCGAAGGAGGAAAAAACGCCATGATCAACCGACGCGGCAACCGGCGAATCCCCCTGGAGCACATGGTCGGGATCAGCTTTAGCGGCTCCGACAACACCCTCTGTCAGTGCAGGGATCTCAGCCTGACAGGGATATTTCTGGTTGTACCGAACCCGCCCCAACCGTCCACCTCCTGCACCTTGACCATTAAGAAAAGCAGAGCGAAACGGCAATTTCTCTTTCGCCTTGCCGGCCAGGTCATTCGGCGGGACGGCAAGGGTCTGGCGATATTTTTCACCGAAATGACTTTCTCGACCTATTCGCTGTTGCAAACCCTTTTGCTCTACCACAGCCACGACCCAGTGGCCCTGGGAGAGGAATTTGCCCGTCCCTGTCCCTTCACGGTGAACGAACAGGCGGCCTAATACAAACCAGCAAGCTGCGCCACCTTGCCCTTGCCAATACTCCGGAGGATTTTCATGAATCACTTGCGCATCCAGCACAACCTGCCACCAGTTTTCCTCGGTGAGCGACGAAAAAGTGAGCGACTGAGCGAGATCAATCTCCTCATGGTTTCCTGCCGAGGTACGGGCAGGATCCTTGATATCAACCAGGACGGGCTGTCCTTTGGCTGCCTCTATCCGCAAACATTCCCCGAGGTCTTTGCCCTTGATATCATCAACGCCAGGGGCCTGCATCTTAAACAGGCGACGGTCCGAAAAACCTGGCAAAGAAACCATGGCGATGTTTATCTCTCCAATGAATATGAGATGGAAGTGGGGGCGGAGTTTCTCGACCTCCTCCCTGCTCAAGAAACGCTCCTCGCCCTTCTCCTGACAGATCGCCTCCACGAGGGCCACGCGTTTTTCCTGCCATAGCCGTGACCTGCGGCAAGATCCAGCCAACGCCCCTCTCCTGTTTCTAAGGCGGGACTGGCGGCCACATGAAGGACTCGCAATCCCCTTCGGGGATAAGTACCTTGGGCCCATGTGATCACCACTATGTTATCCCTCTGATGATCTTGTTTTAGTGGCTGCTTTTCCTGGGTCAGGTACCAAGGTCAGGACGGGTCGCCTCCTTTGTCGATTGCGACCTGTCTTCATGTAAGTAGGGGTGACAGGCGGCGACGAATTGCTCCGGCAAAGTGGTAGCCTTCCGGGCGAGCGGATCATAGGCCAGGAGCACGGTAAATCCGGTCAATACCGTCTGGTCGTCCCCAAGACGCTTGACACTGTATTCAAGGCGACATCGTTTTCCTTGGAGTTCGCTGATGGTCACCGCTACCTGCAACTCTTCGTGCAGGAAAACTTGACGCACATAGCGGCAGCCGCTCTCCACGACAACAATCGACCTGCCGTTGCCGATGTCGCCTTCCGACAGCCCAAGGCTGTTGAAAAAACGTATCCTGGCATCCTGAAAGATCACCAGCGGTCTATCATTACCAAGATGTTTGCCGTAGTTGATGTCTGCGATGGTCACCATGTACGGTGCAAAAAATGTCTGCATTTTAGTCCTCTTCTTCCTTGTCTTTCCCCATCCCTCCACCCATCTCCGCGCCCCATACTCGCCGCTCAAACCCAAGAGAAACCACAGGGTGGAACCAAGGGCAACAAAAAACAGCGCAATTGCAGCTAGTCGTATGATCCCTTTGATCCCTTGCGACGTCCCGAAATCTGTTGCCCGCCCTTGGCAGCGGCAAGGAAGGACTTATGGTAGCAAAACAAGGAAGCGACAGGAGCCGCCGAAGCGGCGCAAACGTTCACCAGGAGGAAATTGATATGATTTCTCGTCTCCTCGTACTTCTCGTCTTTCTCCAAATGACCGGTACAGCATCGGCAATGGTGCCCACCATCTCCATTGACGAGTTGCGCCAACTGCTCGGCAATAGCGAGGTGGTGATCCTCGATGTACGACACCCTCGCGATTGGCAGGCCTCGAGCAAGAAAATCCCCGGAGCCATCCGCATCGTGGACGGGGATTTCACCCCTATTAAAGCGGCTGATCGCGACAAACGATTCGTTCTCTACTGCGCCTGACCGGGGGAATCGACGAGTGCCGGTCTGGCACTGCACTTGAAAACCCTCGGTTACGACAAGGTTGTAACCCTAAAGGGAGGCTGGCGAGAATGGGAGCGGGCCGAGTATCCAAGCACCGCCAAAGACTAAGGAAAGTAGGGCGGAACCCTTGGTTCCGCCCAAAAAGGAAGGGTTAGATGACCTGGAGATACGGCCTGATTTTTTCTAATGTCTTGTCTCCGACACCTTTGACCTTGGTCAGTTCCTCGACACTCTTGAAATTGCCGTTTTCCTTACGATAGGTCACAATTGCCTCGGCGGTTTTCGGTCCAATACCGGGCAAGGCTACCAGTTGCTCTTTGTCGGCGCTGTTGATATTGACGTTCTTGGGCATGGCCTTGTCGGCTTTGATTTCCGCGGCCTTGCCCTCGGTTGCCGACTTCGTTGACGGGCTAGCCTTTTCCGCCACTACGGCCGTCCCCTGGGCGACCTCTTTCTTCTCCACCGCCATGGCCATACCGGACAGTGCTGACAATCCGAAAATGACAGAACCGACAACAACCACCAAAACTCGTACTGCTCTCATAACGACCTCCATTGATTGGATGTTGGAAAAGCGACATACACAGCCGCCATTGTCATCGGTTTGTTCTACGAACCGATGAGTTACATTGCCTGCACAACTGAGCCAGCAACGTACCAGCCATCCCTTACATTTTTCCCATCACCCGTTCTTGAGTTTGCAACAATTGTCACTCCCATCAAAAAAAACGGGGAACCCGGGCATAAATTCCCGAGTTCCCCTCAGTCAATCGATGTTTTCCGGCATCCCCCTTGGAATTCAGGCCGAGGGAAAACGTTCTGCCGTGGTGGTTGTTAAAAAATCGGCTTCATTGCCTTCATATGCGAACGTAACTCCTCACCCACCGCCTCAATGGAGGTGTAGCGGATACCCTCGTTGACCTGAATCAGGTCAAGATTGTCGACTCCTGTGTCGTTTGTGCCAAGGCCTTGACCAATGACGTCGCTCTCGATGGTATTCATGAAGTCGCCAAGCAGCGGCACTGCGGCATGGGCGAAGAGATAATTGCCGTATTCGGCGGTATCAGAGATGACCACGTTCATCTCGTAGAGTTTCTTGCGGGCAATGGTGTTGGCAATCAGCGGCACCTCGTGCAGGGACTCGTAATAGGCCGATTCCTCTCTGATGCCACAACTGACCATGGTGTCGAAGGCCAGTTCCACCCCGGCCTTGACCATGGCGATCATCAGGATGCCCTTGTCGTAGTATTCCTGTTCGGCGATGTCGACATCAGTCGACGGCGCCTGCTCGAAGGCACTGGATCTGGTCTCTTTGCGCCAGCGCAGCAGATCGGCGTCGTCGTTGGCCCAGTCGGCCATCATCGTTTGTGAGAAGCGGCCTGAAGCGATGTCGTCCATATGCTTTTCAAAGAGAGGACGGAGAATGTTCTTCAACTCCTCGGCGAGGATATAGGCCTTGATCTTGGCGGGATTGGCGAGGCGATCCATCATTGCCGTGATGCCGCCGAGTTTGAGCGATTCGGTGATCACCTCCCAGCCGTTCTGCACCAGTTTGGCGGCGTAACCAGGATCGATGCCTTTTCCCACCATGTTATCGTAGCAGAGCAGGGACCCGGTCTGCAGCATGCCGCAGAGAATGGTCTGCTCACCCATGAGATCGGACTTGACCTCGGCGATGAACGAGGACTCGAGCACCCCGGCCTTGTCGCCACCGGTGGCACAGCAATAGGCCTTGGCGATGTCCCAGCCTTCGTCGTTGGGATCGTTTTCGCCGTGCACGGCAATCAGGGTCGGCACCCCGAAACCGCGCTTGTATTCCTGACGCACTTCGGTCCCGGGGGCCTTGGGGGCGACCATGATGACGGTCAGGTCGTCGCGGATCTTCATACCCTCCTCGACGATGTTGAATCCGTGCGAGTAGGAGAGACAGGCGCCCTTCTTCATCAAGGGCATAACGGCCGATACCACCTTGGTGTGCTGCTTGTCGGGGGTGAGATTTATCACCAGATCGGCCCCGGGGATGAGTTCCTCATAGGTGCCGACGACAAAATCGTTTTCGGTGGCGTTTTTCCATGACTGCCTCTTTTCCTTGATCGCTTCAGGCCGCAGGGCATAGAAAACATGTAGGCCGCTGTCACGAAGGTTGAGACCCTGGTTGAGCCCCTGGGCGCCGCAACCGACGATAACGATCTTTTTCCCCTTAAGATAATCAACGCCGTCGAATTCCGAGGCGTCCATTAACCGGCACTTCGACAACTCCTCGATCTGCCGCCGCAGCGGCAGGGTATTGAAATAATTGGTCCCCATGGCTATCTCCCCGAACTTGTAAATTTTTTTCGATATCCGCACTACGGCCGAACTTCCTCCGATATATTGGGAAAGTTCTGTTGCGTCAAGTGATTTGTTCGTGATACTGTATTGACGTCTTTGCAATGTCTTGCCTTCTGTTCATGGTGTATCCCTTCCACGGCGCCACCATGGCCATTTATCGCCCCTGCAGCCCTGCCATGAATATTCGGGAACTGGAACTCTTTCGTCACCTGGCTACCACCTTGCACTTCGCCCGCACCAGCGTCGAGTGCAATATCACCGCCTCAGGTCTCACCCGCACCATCCAGCGCCTGGAGGGCGAGGTTGGCGAGCCTCTGTTTTTCCGAAACAATCGCAGCGTCAGCCTGACCCCTGCTGGAAAAATCTTCAAGGAATATTGCGAAGAAACCATCAGTCGCTGGGCGATGCTGCAAAATCGGCTGCAGAACGATACCGCCCTGCGCGGCGAGCTCGCCATCTACTGCTCGGTCACCGCCGTCTTTTCCATCCTGCCCCGGCTTTTTGCCAAGTTCCGCAAAGCCCACCCGCAGGTAACCCTGCGTATGCAAACCGGAGATGCTGCTCGTGCCCTGCCGAAACTGCAGAGCAAAGAGGTCGATATCGCCGTTGCCGCCCTGCCCGACCATCAACCGGAAGGCATAAACTTTGTCACCCTGGCGCAAACTCCGCTAGTCTTTATCTTGCCCAAGAACTCCCCAGAGGTAATTGCCTACTCCCGGGGGGCCATCAATTGGGAGAAGACCCCGGTCGTCCTCCCCGCCGAGGGGCTGGGTCGCGTGCGCGGGGAAAAGTGGTTTGCCGACAAGGGCGTGCGTCCCCATATTTATGCCCAGGTATCCGGCAACGAGGCAATCATCGCCATGGTTGGCATGGGCTGCGGCATCGGCATCGTCCCGCAGTTGGTTTTGGAAAAAAGCAGCCTCAAGGACTAGGTGCAACTGTTGCACCCCAAGCCACCGCTGACCCCATTCACGGTCGGTGTCTGCACCCTGGCAAAAAGTCTGCGCAATCCTGTAGTTCGCTCCTTCTGGGAGATCGTCGAGGAGGAGGCCGTTGCCGTCCAGCCATGAACCAACCCCAAAAAACCCTGCTGCTCACCAACGACGACGGCATTCATAGCCCCGGCCTCGCCGCCCTGCAAGAGGCCCTTTCCCCTCTCGGCCGCATCGTCGTCATTGCCCCCGATCGCGACAATTCGGCGGTTTCCCACTCCCTGACCATGAATCGACCGCTCAAGGTGACCCCCCTGGGCCGGGACCGCTATACCATCGACGGCACCCCCACCGACTGCGTTGCCGTTGGCCTGAACAAAATTCTCCCTTCCCCCCCCGACCTGCCC
>CAYSON010000010.1:12061-18122 GCA_964432635.1 uncultured Desulfopila sp. | reverse complement strand
ATTCATCCCCGCTTCAAACCGTTTGTCGAGGATTTTTGCCCGACCTTGGCCGGGCCGGAGAGTCTGCGGCTGGTTGCCGATCCCAACGGCGATCGCCCTTTAGCCAAGACGCCCTTCCCTGCAAACGGCCGAGTGCTCTTAGCGGTGGGCACTGAGGGCGGCTGGGTACCTTACGAGCTCGAAAAATTTCGTCAGCAGGGGTTTCTCTGCGTCTCCTTCGGCACGCGAATCCTCAAGGTCGACACCGCCATCGTCGCCCTGCACGCCGCGGTCACTGCCCTGCGACTGCAAGGCAGCGAGTGATTGCCTGGCTCTTCAACGATAGGCGGCGATGCCGGTTACCTCTTGACCGATGATCAGGGTGTGCATGTCATGGGTACCCTCGTAGGTGTAGACCGATTCGAGATTATTGGAGTGGCGCATGATCGGATACTCGCCCATGATGCCGTTGGCGCCAAGCATAGTGCGTGCAGAATGGGCGATGTCCATGGCGATCTTGACGTTGTTCATCTTGGCCATCGACACCTGGGCCGGAGTGTAGGTACCGGCATCTTTGAGTCGACCCAATTGCATGGCGAGCAACTGTCCCTTGGTCAGTTCGGTGACCATCTCCGCGAGTTTTTTCTGCTGCAATTGAAAGCCGGCGATTGGTTTGTCGAACTGAACCCGCTGCAGGGCGTAGGATAGGGCGGTTTGGTAGCAGTTGTCGGCCGCTCCGAGTGCTCCCCAGGCGATGCCGTAGCGGGCCTGGGTAAGGCAACTGAGTGGTGCCTTGAGACCCTTGCCGTTGGGCAGCATCGATTCCTTTTCGTCGACGACGACATTGTCGAGAATGAGTTCCGAGGTCACCGAGGCGCGCAGGCTCCATTTTCCCTTCATGCGCACGGTGGTGAAGCCGGGGGTGTCCTTGGCAACGAGAAAGCCGCGCACGCCCTCCTCGGTCATGGCCCAGACCACGGCGACGTCGGCGATGCTGCCATTGGTGATCCACATCTTGGTGCCGTTGATGGTCCAGGTGGAGTCGCCGTTACGTACCGCACGGGTGCGCATCCCGGAAGGGTTGGAGCCAAAATCCGCTTCGGTCAGACCGAAACAGCCGATGGCTTCTCCCGCAGCCATTTTCGGCAGCCAATGGCGTTTCTGCTCAACACTGCCGAAGGAAAAGATCGGATACATCACCAGCGAGCCCTGCACCGAAGCAAAGCTGCGAATGGCGGAATCGCCTCGTTCCAGCTCATACATGAGGATGCCATAGGCAACATTGGAGAGGCCGGCGCAGCCGTATTCCTCGGGAAGAGTCGGGCCGAGAAAGCCGAGACTACCCATGGCCTTGACGAGATGAGCGGGAAATTTTTCTTCCTGGGCATAGCTGTCAATGATCGGGATGACCTCACGATTGACGAACTCCCTGGCGGTCTGCTGCACGAGTTTTTCTTCATCGCTTAAGAGACCCTTGAGGGCCATGTAGTCGGTCATTTCCGTTGCTGGGTTCATGGGAATCGGTTCCTGTTGCTATGTGGTAAGAATGTGAGTGTTTCTGGTTGTCGAAAACTTCTCGCCCAATGTATCAAGACCCTCTAGCAGTTCCCTTTCGTGTTGGCAATCGAAAATTCTATCTCTGGCGAGGAGGTCCTTGGTGTTGGTCAGACGGTCTCGCGAGGTGCGCTTGGCCAGGAAACGAGGGACCATGTTCGAATCGGTTAGTTCTTGAGGGAAAATTTGATTCCTTGGGCCAGGGGCAGGGTCTTACCGTAGTTGACGGTGACCGTCTGCCTGCGCATATAGGCCTTCCAGGCATCGGAGCCTGATTCGCGGCCACCGCCGGTGTCCTTTTCACCACCGAACGCCCCGCCGATTTCAGCCCCGGAGGTGCCAATGTTGACGTTGGCGATGCCGCAATCGGAACCGCGCCAGGAAAGAAAAATCTCGACCTCGTGCAGGTCGCTGCTGAAGATGGCCGAAGATAGTCCCTGGTCAACGTGATTATTGAGGGCGATGGCCTGCTCGATGTCCCCTGAATATTTGAGGAGGTAGAGAATTGGGGCGAAGGTTTCCTTGTGGACGATGGGCAGCTGGCTTGATACCTCCGCCAGGGTTGGTTCGACATAGCAGCCGGAAGCGAATTCTGATCCCTTGAGAACCTTACCCCCATGGAGGATGACTCCTCCTTGGCTGACTATGGCCTTAATCGCTTTTTGATAGCCCTTAACCGCATCTAGGTCGATGAGCGGGCCGAGGTGATTGGCCTCAAGCAGGGGATTGCCGATTTTCAGCGATTCATAGGCATGGCACAAGGCGCCCTTGACCTCCTCGTAGCGGTTTTCGTGGATGAGCAGCCGCCTCGTGCTGGTGCAGCGCTGACCGGCTGTACCGACCGCCCCAAAAACAATAGCCGGGATGGCCAGCCCGAGGTTGGCGCTTTCGGCGACGATGATGGCGTTGTTCCCGCCGAGTTCGAGGATGGTCTTGCCGAGCCGCTCCCCCACCTTCTTGGCAACACTGCGACCTGAGTCCACCGACCCGGTAAAAGAGACCAAAGGGATGCGCCTGTCGGCGAGGATCTTGTCGCCGATGGTGTCGCGGTCGCCGATCAGGAGGGAAAAGACTCCTTCCGGCACCTCGTTGTGTTCAAGCACCCGGGCGATGATCTTGTGGGTGGCGATAGCCGAGATCGGTGCTTTCGACGAGGGTTTCCAGATGGTGACGTCGCCACAGATAGCGGCGATCATCGCGTTCCATCCCCATACCGCCACCGGGAAGTTGAAAGCGGTAATGATGGCCACCGTACCAAGCGGATGGTACTGCTCGAAGAGGCGATGCTCGGGGCGTTCGGAAACGGTGGTCATCCCATAGAGCATGCGCGCTTGGCCAACGCAATAGTCGCAGATGTCAATAACCTCATGCACCTCCCCCAAACCTTCCTGCAGCGATTTCCCGGTTTCGTAAGCAATCAGTGTACCCAGAGGCAGCTTGAAGTCGCGCAGTTTAAGGCCGATCTGGCGGACGATCTCGCCGCGACGCGGCGCTGGAAGGGCTCTCCACAGGGGAAAGGCACGGGCCGCCTCGGCCATGACCTGTTCGTACTCCTTGGCCCCGGCTTTAATCACCGAGGCGAAGGTTTCTCCGTCGACCGGCGATACGGCGGGCAGCTTTTTACGGGATTTGGGCGTCAGCCAGGTGCGGCCGATGCAGCAGCCGGGCATGGATTTTTCCAGATAGAGAGCGTCAAGAACGTTCATTCTGCCTCCTTGAGGAATGCGGCCATCATTGGGAAAATTGTTTCCTGTGGCTACTTTAACGGGTCTTTCCCCTCTTGTCTACGAAGTGACAATGCTCCGCAGGTAAAAAGCCCCTGGTCTGGGTGGTAGCCACAAGGCTGTGTCCGGGGGAGAGGGATTTCTTTGGTGATAATTGTTGCCAAAAAGGTGGCAAAGATATAACAAAATAGGGGTTGGCAGGAGAAGATTTTTATTCCCCAAAAGACACAGTGATCAGCGAGGAAGGAAATGAACATGAAAAAATGGCGATGTACGATTTGCGGCTACGTTCATGTCGGGCAACGTCCCCCCAGCCATTGTCCGATATGTGGGGTGGGGGCGGGGATGTTCGAAGAGGTCAAGGAGAAGGTGCCTGAAGGAATGGTAATGGCGGTGAGAGAGGTCTGAAGCAAGGCATATCCAAGGCGCCGCCCCTGGTCACTTGCTGAGTGCCGGGGGTGGCGTGACTACCTGATGTTTTGGCCGACACGGGGTACGGAGAGCGCCGCTTGTCGAGGAAACTTCAAGTAGGGGGCGATGAGATCATTCTTGCTGCCTCTGGTGCCATCGTAGGTGATGGAGACCACGGGAATGCCGGTGATATGTTCGATCCTGGTACGCATTGCCTCGGTAATCAAGGAGGCGCAGCAGAGGGCGGGACTAGCCTGCACGAACAGGCTGAGATCCGGGTGCTGCTTGGCCAAGTAATGCACCTTGAGAATGTTGTCCATCGATTCACCGCTGTTCTCGATCGATACTTGATAACGGGCGAGGATCTCCGTCGGGTCATCATCGTAGAGATGCTCCACTTCGTCGAGAAGGCGATTGAAGATCTTCATAAGGTTTTTTTCCAGGGACTGCATTGCCGTCAATAGGGCCCTGCCGGTGAGCATGTCGAGATACTTCCCCTCGTTAAACCACTTGCGAAAGTAACTATTGGCAATCATCTTGCCGAACTCACTGTAAGGTGTGGTGACCACCTCGCCGCCAAATTCTTCGATGGTGGCGATGAGGTCCTGGTTCATTACCCGGTTATCCCGGGAATAGAGATCGCCAAAGATGGCCACTTTCGGGCGCTGCAGTCCGGCGGTCTCAATCCATTCGAATTGGCTGACGATTTCGTCAACCGTCTTTTCTAGAGGTCGTTTACCAAGAAAGGCATCGGTGAGCACCCTGATCGCCTTGGCCAGAATCTTGTCGGTTCGTCCTTTCTCGGTTTCATAAGGTCTGATGCGGCAGGCCACCTTTTGCAGCATGCCTCCCAGCATATAAGCGAAATAGGCGTTGCGCGCCGCCCGCAGGGAGATATCGGCAAAGGTGATTTCCCCTTGATAGATGACGATTTTTTCCAGACCGCCGCCATATTCCTTGAAGATATTGGCGATTTGCAAGGGGTAGAGGCGAATATTGCAGGCCAAAGAGGAACGATTGATCCACAACACGCAGTTGGCCGGGTCGAGTTGGTGTGTGCGCACGTAGACCATGGCCGCTTCGGCAATAGCGTTGAGGGGGATGCATTGACCGGAATTGTGGCGCAGACTCTCGCGAAGGGTGTGCTCGGTCTCTTCCAGGAGGTGGGCCTTATAGCCTTCGCGCTGGAGGGTGGCGGTAAGCAGGGTGCAGGTGAGCTGATCCCAGTTGGGAAAGAGCACCTCTTTGCCGGTCAGGGAGACGGCTGTGGGCGGTGGAGCGGGCGCTGCCATGACCTCGGCCGGTCGGTGGTGGTGATGGTGGTTGCGGAAGGACCTGATCGCCGCCTCGATGCGGGTCTCGTAGCCGACGCTGGAGTCGTGACCGTCCAGGGAGAGGATCAGGTAGGGTTTGTCATGCCGTTCCATGATCTTCTTGAAATACTCGATGGCGAAGGAGTCGGGGGAACACTTGAAGGAGGTGACCAGGACCGGGTAGAGGCCGGAACGTCTGGCGACCACTTCGGCCCCTTCGAGGGTCCTGGCGCCATGCTCCCAATGGATCTCTTCGAGAAGCGGCTTGAGGTCCTCCACTTCCTGCGGTTCATAGTCGAGCATGTCCTGGAAAAAGGCGTCGATGCCAAGGGCGTGAAAGATCCTCGGGATATTGTTGTTCAGGCTTGGCGACAGCAGGGTGTAGGGACGGCCGAGGAAGACGACACCGATCTCCGATTTCTCCTTGGCTTCGCTCCTCCTGTGCAGGGCATCCTTTAGCCGCCGGCGATAGTCCTGGTCACTTTCCACCGCGCGGTCGTAGGCGGAGCTGACCTCGAAGAAGTTCCACTGCCCTGGAGACACTTGCTGCAGCATGCGATAGAGCTGCATCTTGGTGTGGAATGGGGTGTAGAGATATTTGACAATCGGCCGCAGCAGGCGCTTTTCCTCGCCGGGGGCGACGTCGCCGACCAGAGAGGGAAGGAACTGGGTGTAATAGCAGAAATGGCGGCGGCCGCTGCGCACCTTGTTTTCCAGATAGAGCGGGAGAAAGATGTAGTCGGCGCGATCGAGCAGCCAGCGGACATGGCCGTGCATGGCGGCCACCGGAGCGCAGAACTCGGCGCGGCTGAGTTTTTTACCCTCAGCCACCGGGTTGCCGGCCTTCTCCGAAGTGATGGTGGAAATGCCGAGGAGGTGAAAAAAGGTTCGCCACAGGTAAAGATCGTTAAAGACATGGACGGCGGCAGGCAGACCGATAATCGGCTTTGGCGTTGCAGCGGGAATTTCCGGGCCGTTCGGTCGCAGTCGTTTTCTCTCCCGCAGCAGGTCGAAGGCCGAGGAGGTGCGGGCAACATAGCCGAGGTCGTCGCCGTCGCGGCCGCAGAGAAAACCGTAGGA
>CAYSON010000010.1:0-12051 GCA_964432635.1 uncultured Desulfopila sp. | reverse complement strand
GCGACCTTCTTGTGGCAGAGATCGAGGCCGATAAAGTTTGATCGAGCGGGAAGTTCCTCAGCGAGGATCAGCGCCGCGCCCAAGGCCCCGGTGAGGTGACAATATTTGGAAACCACGATGGGTTTACCGAGGTGTTGCTCGAAGGCCGCCACCAGGGCGCGATTTTTGGCGGTCGCGCCTTGAAAAAGCACGGTCTTGCCGATGAGTTTTTCGGTGGCGACTTTTTGCAGATAATTTTCGCGCACCGAATGCAGGGCCGCCGCCAATACCTCGTCGACTTGGTAGCCTTCGCTGAGCAGATGGTTGATATCTCGCTCCATGAAGACGGTGCAGCAGTCGCTGGTAGAGGGCGCGCAGCGCTTTTCGGCGCGACGCGAGTAATCACCGATCGGGCAGCCGAGGCGAGCCGCCTGCTCCTCGATAAAGGAGCCGGTGCCGGCGGCGCAGACACTGTTCATGGTCGAAAAGGTCACCCGGCCGTTACTTATCAGGGTGAATTTGGCGTCCTGGCCGCCAATCTCGATAATGGTATCTACCTCCGGACAAAGCTTATAAGCGGCGCGGGCGTGGGCGGTGATTTCGTCGACCACGGTGTCGGCACCGACCAGTTTGCCGATGAATTTGCGTCCGGAACCTGTGGTGGCGCAGCGCTGTATGTCAAAACTGAAACCGCAGCGCGCCTCAATCTCGGCGATGGCGAAAAAGATATCCTGTACCGCACTCACTGGCCGACCGGCGGTGCGGGTGTAGAGGCCGGCCACCACCTCTTCTCGGCCGCCATCGAGCAGCACCGCCTTGGTGGAGGTGGAGCCGACATCGATGCCCAGGAAAATTTTCGCCGTACGGATCAAGGAAAGATCGACATAGATATCAACCTCGACTTCCGGGTTGTCGTTGTGGCGGCGGGTGGTGTAGTGCTCTCGACCGGCAAAATCGGGATAGGAGGAACGTTGCAGGACCAGGGGGGGAGAGGAGGCGAGACGCCTGGGGGATTGCTCTGCGCGGAAAAGGTGGGCAGGCGAAAGGGAATCTGCGGCCGTGACCACCCCATTGGCGCCATCGTGGTTCAGTTCCTCGAGGAGGAGCAGAGCGGCACCGAGGGCGCCGTAAAGATGGCCGTTCTCGGGGATGGTCAGGAAGAGACCGGAGAGAGTTTCGATATGTTTGGCGACTGTCAGGTTTTTGGCGACACCGCCGCAGAAGATCAGCGTTCCGTGGATCTCGGGATTCCCTGAGAAAAGGACATCGACCAAATTCTTGGCTAATCCATGACAAAGACCGTTGCTGATCTCCTCCATGCGGTAGCCCTTCTGCTGGGCGTGGATGAAGTCAGTCTTGGCGAAGACGGCACATCGTGAGGCGATTTTCGGGTGGTGGCCCTGGCAGTTGCAGGCCATGGCGGCCAGGTTTTCGCTGCTGCCGAGTTGCAGGCGGTTTGCCTGCTGGTCGAGAAAACTTCCGGTGCCGGCGGCGCAGGAGGTATTGGTGGTGGTGCCGAGATAGTTGCCGGCGCCATCGAAGGTGGAGAGGCTGAACTTCTCTCCGCCGACGATGAGCAGCCCGCCCATGTCGGGGTGATAGGTCTTGGCGGCGGCGATATAAGCGATCTGGTCGTTGTAGCGTCGTTGCGCCGACAGCGTTGCCGGGGTCGAGGCGGTGGCGGCGAGGTAACGCAGCTCATTGGGGTGCACATCCTTGAGCAAGGTCGTGGTGGCGGCGATGATTTGGCCATGATGTAGCTGATACCCTTTACGGCGGATTTGTCCACAGCCATCAACGAGCACGTATCCTACCGCCACCGAGCCGATATCAAGCCCTAGCACCGTCCGTTCATCCCTCATCACGCGTTCCTCTTCCTCTTGTCATGTTTTGATTGAGAGTTGTTGCTTTTCTCGTTCTGTCTGATGTCACAGCCGTTCCTTGATTTCCACCCAGAAGAATTCGATACCCTGCTTCCATCCGCGCAGGTAGTTCTTCAGGTATTCCGGCCGGGAGTACGTATCGTCTCCAACGAGACGGTTTGCAGCCAACACCTCGTTGAAATAGGGGCCGAGGATGGAATCCTTTGCGGCGTTGTCGAGATCAGACCATGCCAGGGCGTAGCACAGGTGGTCGTAATGGGCGCTCTTCGCCCAAAGTATCCCATCCTTTTTTCCCGTTTCCAGGTAATTACCCTCGGATTGCAGTTTTTCTCGACGCAATCTGTCGATGATCTGGCCGAGGTCGAGATCCTCGCGAATCCGTTTCTGAAAGTCTTCCTTGCGCTGAATAGCCTCGCTCACCGCCTCTTGGAACATTTTTGAAAGATTGAAGGATTCACGCCATTTTTCGAGCTTTTCATGCAGCATGTCGGGGATGCTGATCGTTACCTTCTTGGCCATATATACCTCCTCTGTCGATGAGTACGTGCAATGAAAAACATACGTAACTATATTTTAAGTACGTGTCAAGTGAGAGAAGCAGGTGTTAGCAAGAGAGGGACGGTTGCCGCAGGGGGTGCCTTGGGCACCTGCACTCAGCTCACTGAACCGGCGACGTTTCCCATTGACTTGGGCAATGATGCGTATTAACAGTAGAATGTCAGATAATTGCGGTATTGAGCGCGCCTACGAGAGGTGCAAAGACAACCGGGATCGCCCAGCAAGGAATACGGTTATGGTCAAGATCAGCAAACAACACGATCGGGTCAAATACTTCAAATGCGAGGTATGTCTCAAGGATATCGCCATCGAGTACTATTTCACCGTCGGCGATTCTATCACCTGCAACGACTGCAGCACCGAATACGTGTTGCAGAGTAAGAACCCTTTGGAGTTGGTGCGTCAGGAGCCGGACTATTCCAAGATAGATTTTGACGATTCTTACTGATTGTCATTGGCATACAACAACAAGGGCCTGCTCGTGCTTTCATAGAAAGTGCGAACAGGCCTTTTTTGTGAGTTTGATACCACGTCAGCGAAGGTCTTTAGCGAGCTGTTAGGGAGACCGCCGTCGCCGCTCAATTGCTCATGGTTGTTCAGAGGGAGCTTGCTCGCCCCTCTCGATTTTGGGTGTACAGGCCGCGAGGATGGTGGCGGCGAGGGTTGGGCCGATACCATTGACCTCGAGGAGGTCATGCAAAGTCGCCTGTTGCAGCCGCTTGTAACTGCCGAAATGGCGGAGAAGCTCAAGTTTCTTGCTTTTGCCGATGCCCGGGAGCGTATCAAGGGGTGAGGATAGCGACGATTTCTGCCGCAGGCGCCGATGGGTGGTGATGCCGAAGCGGTGCGCCTCGTCGCGGATGCGCATGAGAAAGAGCAGTACCGGGTTGTGAGGGGGGAGCAGAATCGGGTTTTTGCGCTGCGGCCGGAAGAGTTTCTCCCCTTCATCCTGCCGCTCCTTGGCGATGCCGAGGAGATCGATCTCTTTGTGCAGGCCAAGGTCGGCGACCACCGCCAGGGCCACGCCCAGCTGACCCTTGCCGCCGTCGACGAGAAGCAGGTCGGGGAGATTTTCCTCCTCAACCCCGCGCCGCAGCCGTCGTTCCAGGACCTCGTGCATCATGGCGTAATCGTTGGGTCCTTCCACACTCTTGATGGTGTAGCGGCGAAAGCCCCTTTTGTCGGCAAGGCCAGCGACGAAGGAAACCAGCGAGCCGATCGCCTGTTGCCCGCCGATATTGGAGATATCGACGCACTCGATGCGTTGCGGCACCCGCTCAAGACAGAGGTTTTTTACCAGCTCGTTGCGAAGGTTTTCCCAGGACTTGTTTTTGCGCTCCTCCTCCTCGAAGCTTTGCAGGGCGTTGGCGCTGGCCATGGCCACCAGTTGCTGCGCGTCACCGCGCTGCGGAGTCTTCAGCACGACGCGATGACCGGCTTTGTCGCCGAGATGCTCCTCGATCAGCTCGCCATCGGCAAGGCCGAAGGGCAGGAGGATTTCGGCGGGGATATCCTGTTCGTCGTAGAAGCGGCACACAGCTTGAGAGAGGATGGATGCGTCGTCACCATAGGGGTCGGCGAGAAAGAAGGTGCGGCTACCGTTAACCGTACCATGACGAATAAGCAGAATGGCAACAACCACCGCCGTATCCTGCCGGGCAAAGCCGAAAACATCCTGGTCCTTGTCGTGGGCGGCGGCAACAACTTGTTTTTCGAGGGTTTGCGTCAGAGCTTTGATCTGGTCGCGAAGGATCACGGCCTTTTCGAAGTCGAGTTCTTCCGAGGCGAGCAACATCTGCTGGCGCAGGCCATCGACCAAGTCGCGGCTGCGTCCTTCAAGGAGCATAAGGATCTTTGCCACGTGTTCGAGGTAGGCACGATGGTCGGCTAAGCCGGTGCAAGGCGCCAGACAGCGGCCGATCTGGCGGTTGAGGCAGGGGCGGGAGCGGGGGCGTAGCTCGCTGCCCTTGCAGTGGCGCAAAGGAAAGAGGGTGGCGATGGTGCGCAGGGTCGACCACATCGAACTGACTGCGGAATAGGGGCCGAAGTAGCGGGCCTTGTCAATGGATTTGCGCCGCACCATGAACACCCGCGGCCATTCCTCGTCGACGGTGACTTTGATGTAGGGATAGCTCTTGTCGTCGCGAAGGAGGCTGTTGTATTTCGGTTGGTGCTGCTTGATCAGCCGTTCTTCGAGTATCAATGCCTCCTTCTCGGTGCGGGTGAGAATGGTCTCGACTCGGCTCACTTTGTTGAGCATCACCCCGGTCTTGCTGTGAGCAGTACCGTTGAAGCGGGCGTAGGAGGCAAGACGTTTGTTGAGGTCCTTGGCCTTGCCGACATAGAGCACCCCGTTCCTGGAGTCACGCATCAGGTAGACGCCGGGGTTGTGGGGAGTGGAGGAAAGTATTGATTCGGGAAACATAGTGGTTGCAGAGGGAATGAGGGCTAGTCTGGCCCCAACATAGAGCATTTTCCGTGGATCGTCATTAGTCGAGGCATACCGGTGGATGCTTTTTCGGGGATCGTGGCAGCTGGAGCTTGGTTTGGCAAGGTATATCTGGCGGAGAATGGCGCAGGAGGTTGCGAATCAGATCAAGGTGGGCAAGGTCCTTTCGGGAAAGGCGGCGGCGAGGAGTTCGACGGTATAGGCCTGTTGCGGTCGGGCGAAGATCTCGGCGGCTCCACCTGACTCAATAATCCGTCCCTGACGCATAACCGCCAGGTGATCGGCCAAAGCGCGAACGACCCGCAAATCGTGGGAGATAAACAGGTAGGTCATCTGGTATCGCTGCTGCAGGTCCCTGAGCAGGCGGAGGATTTGTCCCTGGATGGTGATGTCGAGGGCTGAGGTCGGCTCGTCGAGGATAAGCAGCTGGGGACGGAGGATTACGGCTCGGGCGATGGCCAATCGCTGTCGCTGCCCCCCGGAGAACTCGTGGGGGTAGCGGAAAAGCATCTCCTGCTCGAGGCCAACTTCGTCGAGGACGGCCGTCACCTTTTGGCATCGTTCTTCTGCGGAAAGCTCCGGGGCATGGACCTTCAAGCCTTCCTCGACGATTTCCAGCACGGTGAGACGCGGTGACAGCGAGGAATAGGGATCTTGAAAGACGATCTGCAGATTGCGGCGCAGCCTGCGCAGCCGTTGCCCGCGCCATGAGCTGATATCAGCGCCGGCAAAGACGATCTTCCCTGAGGATGGCAGCAGTTTGAGAATGGCCATGGCCAGCGTGGTCTTGCCGGAACCGGATTCACCGATGATTCCCCAGGTGGAGCCGCGTCGCACGGTGAGGTTTGCCTGCTCCACCGCTGCCACCTCCTTTTTTTCGCGTTTGAAGGGGTGGATCCACCGACCGGGTGTGTGAAAGCGGCAGCTGAGGTCGGCGATGCTGAGCAATTCTTCTCCGCCGGGGGACGGTGCGCCGAGGCTTTCGGGGATGGCTTGGGTGAGTTGTTGGGTGTAGGGATGGCGGGGCAGGCGCATTACTTGATCCGCCTCGCCCTGCTCGACGATATGTCCCTCTTTGATCACCGCCACGGTGACGGCATGGCGTCGGACAATAGAGAGGTCGTGGGTAATGAGCAGCACCGCCATACCCAGTTCGGCCTGAAGTTCGCTGATCAGGGCGAGGATTTGCTGCTGAGTGGTGACATCAAGGGCGGTGGTCGGCTCGTCGGCGATGAGCAACTCCGGGCGGCAGGCAAGGGCCATGGCGATCATCACCCGCTGCCGTTGCCCCCCGGAGAGCTGGTGCGGGTAGGCCGACATGCGGGCCGCAGCGTCGTTTATGCCGGTGCGCTGCAAAAGGTTTATCGCCTCCTCTCGCGCCGCACGCTGGTTGAAGCGTCGATGCAGCAGCAGGGGTTCGAGCAGCTGATTGCCGATGGTGTAGACCGGATTGAGTGAGGTCATCGGCTCCTGAAAGATCATGGCGATGCGGTTGCCGCGGATAATCCGCATCTCCTCGGACGGCAGGGTGAGCAGCTCGCGGCCGCGATAGCGAATCGAACCGGTCAAGCGCGCCTGGCCACCGGTAAGACGGAGGATGGACAGGGCGGCCAGGGTTTTGCCGGAACCCGACTCACCGACCAGGGCGGTGGTTTGCCCGGCGGCAATGGTCAGAGAAAGGTCGCGCAGTACCTGGCTGCTGGTGGGGCGGTTGTCCTGATCGTAGCCCTCGAACCACAGGTTGAGCGCGTCGAGCTGCAGCAGGGGTGTGTTCGTGTGCTCGGTCCCTGGAACAGTGCCATGTTCGGGCTGGTTGCTGGTGGTGGCGGAAGAGATCAAAAGCGGATCTCAAAGGAAGAAAACATCTCTGACTGGGCGAGTTCCAGGAGGAGCAGCCGCTCCACCCGGGCTCGCGGCGACCCGTGCTGCAGCCACTGGCGCATCGCCTCGACCCGGTCGGCGGGGCCTTGCAGCATTGCTTCCACCGTGCCGTTGGGCAGGTTGCGCACCCAGCCGTTGAGGCCTAAGGACACAGCTTGGCGGCGGGTATATTCGCGAAAGGCGACTCCCTGCACCAGACCCTCGACTATGGCGTGTATCGTCGACATGGTTGTTCTCCTTGAGCTACCTGCCGCTCAGGCAACATTTTGCAGGCGAAGGATCCCGGCAATCCCGGCGTTGGCGACCTTATCCATCTCTTTGAAGGTGGTGGACATACCGATGTCGTACCTGTCTTTGGCAAAGGTTTCCACCCGCACCACTGTGCCGATGAGCAGCAGAGGGGTGTCCTCGTTGACCGCCAATTGCACGGTGATCAGAGATCCCAGGGGCAAGGAGGTGTTGTTTTCGAAGAGAATGCCGCCGATGCCGATGTCCTTGCTGGTACCGGAGAAGGTTGCGGTATCGTGGAAATCGAGTTCCTTGACTAATACCGGCTGCTGGATCTTGACCCGCAGGTAACGGCGTTTCTCCTCCTTGTAGTGGGCGATGATGTTCTTGCCGGCACCCTTGGCGAGATAGACGGCGCTGTCGGCCAGCTGAACGAGCTGCCGCGGGTTTTCCGTATTGAGCGGGAAGGAGGCGATGCCGCCGCTCACCGTGAGATTAAGGGTCACGTCTGCGAAGGGAATTCGCATGGCCTCAATCTCCAGTCGCAAACGTTCGGCGAAGATGAAACCGCTGATATTATCGGTATGTGGCATGAGCACCACAAACTCTTCGCCGCCGAAGCGAGCAGCAACATCACTGGTACGCTTCTCCCGGGCGATGATCTGCGCCACGGCAGCCAAGGCGCGATCCCCGGCGAGATGGCCGTAAGTGTCATTGAGTTCCTTGAAGTCGTCGATATCAAGAAAGAGAATGGTAAAGTCGTTGTGGTAGCGTTCGGCCAGGGCTACCTGTTGGCTGAATATCTCGTCGAAGTAGCGGCGGTTGAAGAGACCGGTCAGCTTGTCATTGATGGACCCTTCGAGCATCTCCTCAAAGTGACCGGCATCGACCAGTCGCGGATGGTTGAGCAAACGGGTCGAGGCGCGCAGGTAGTCGCACAGGGCGGCGGTCAGGTCGAGGTTGCGGCCGAGACGCTCGGCCAGAGTTTTTCTGTGGAGGAGAAACCTCTCCCAGTGTGTGGCGCATTGCTTCGGCGGCATGTCGATCCCCGCCAGCAGCCGGAACAGAGCGACCAGAACCTCAATGCCCCTTTTTCCATACAGCGCGTTGACCTTCTCGATCAGGGTTTCGTCGTTGGTGGATTCCAGCACATGGCGGAGCAGGGTTTTCGGCAGATTTGCTTCCATGGAGACCTCGGGGGTTCGCTATGGGCGGGAAGAAAGACCATGTAAGGGAGGTCGGCAAGTAAACGACGCCTGGACAGTAACATTTTGCAGGAGTGGAGGCAATGCAATACTGGTTGCGCCATTCCCCCTGTCACCCACCTCCGATCATGGGAAAGATGGCGAGGATGTCACCCTCTGCGGGGCAGGTGGCAAAGGTGGTGTGGCGGGAGTTGATCATCAGCACCCCGACCTCGTCACGAGCGATACCGAGGCTGTCGACGATATCGCCAACAGTGGTTCCAGGGGCGAGATGACGCGCCTTTATCTTGAAGCGGTTGTCACGGAAATGGGCGAAGAGTTTGACGGTGATATCCATGGGGAGAGCGAGTTCGGGATGATAATCAAGACATGAGCACCGCCGAGAGTGAAGGCTCGGCGGTGCTTTTCCAGCACCTCTAGAAGTTCCAGAAAGTGGCGATTTCCTTATCGGTGAAATCAAACGTCAGGTTGTGCGGCGGCAGCGGCTCGCTATAGAAGAAGTCGGGGAGCCGATCGTCGGCCTCGGTAAATCCAGCCGCCTGGTTAAAGGCGCGCTCGGTTTTGAGGATGTGCTTGCCGAGGTTGACCACGTCGTCCCCGGTCAGCGACAGGCCGAAACGGGCGTTGATCAACTCGATCAGGGCCGGCAAACACTCCTTGTTGTCAAGGGCGGCAAAGGCGATGAACAGGCACATGCCGGTGGAGTCGATGGCGGCGGTGGCGATTTGCAGGTTGCGCGACAATTCCACCTGACCTTCCTTGGTGAGCGGATCAACCTTGCCGCCGACTCCGAGGATGTTGGTGGCGATGGTGTAGCCCATGGTATGGTCGGCCCCTTGGGTCGAAGTGGCATAGGTGATGCCGATGCCTTTGATCGCCCGGGGATCGTAGGCGGGGATGGCCTGGTTTTTAACCACCGGCACGCGGGTCAGACCGAAGGCTTTGCCCACTGAACCGGCGCCGTTGCCGATGATGCGGCCCAAGGCGGTACCCTTGGGAATTTCCTGCTCGAGGATGCGGCAAATGCCTAAACCATCGCCAAAGGGCAGAACGCCGGCCTCCATGGCCACGCCCATGGCCACCGAGGTCTCGATGGTGTCGATGCCGATGTCGTCCATGAGCTTGTCGGCCATGGCGATGTGGTCGAGATTTTCGACACAGCAGTCGGCGCCCATGGCCCAGATTGACTCGTATTCAAAACCGGAGGTGAGTTTCTTGCCGGAGGCGTCGTTATAAACCTGGGAGCACTGAATGACGCAGCCGGGATGACAGTTGTGTTTGGGTTTGCCACCGCGCTTGACGATCAGGTCGTGCATGGTCTCGCCGGAGATGCTTTCGTGACCGGCGAACTGGCCGAGGGTGAAGTTCTTGGTGGGCAGGCCGCCAGATTCATTGATGATGTTGACCAGCACGTTGGTGCCGTACTGACCGAGGGCCTGGCTCACTGGATGGTCGACCAGGGCCTTGGCGAAGTTTTTGTTGGCCTCGCGGAATTTTTCCGGGTGAACGATATCCACCTTGCCGTCTTTGGGATCGATGGCGATGAACTTGATCTTCTTTGAGCCCATGACCGCGCCCAGGCCGCCGCGGCCGTTGGAGCGCAACCCGCCGTCAGGGTCCTTGATGGAAATATTGGCGGCGGCCATGCGCTGTTCGCCGGCCGGGCCGATGCTGACGATGCCCACCTTGCCGGGAAGGCGCGAGGCCAGGGTCTCAACCACGGCAAAGTTGCCCTTGCCGATCAGTTCCGTTTCCTCCTTGATGGTAACGCCTTCGGGGGTGACCATCAGGCTATACCACTTGTCTTCCTTGGGTTGCCCCTCGATGATCAGCGCCTTGCAGCCGGCTCGGGCCAACAGTTGGGCGGCGGTACCGCCGGCGTTGGCCTCTTTGATGGTGCCGGTGAGCGGACTCTTGGCGCCCACCGAGAGTCGACCGGAGTTGGCGGCCACGGTGCCGGAAAGCAGACCGGGGGCGAAGACCAGTTTGTTCTTTGGCCCGAGAGGATGACAGGTTGGCTCGACCTCGGCGGCGACGACGGTCGAGGTCAGGCCGCGGCCGCCGTGGCCGGCCCAGGCCGCGGGGACTGCTTCCACAGAGGTGGTGAGATCGGTCATATTGACGCGAAAGATTCTTTCTTCCATGGTAAGCCTCCTTAAGTTAGGTGTTATGGTGCTGAGAGATTATCTGACTCCCGATTCCCGGGAGGTGAAATTCTTGTACACATTTGCCATTTATTGCTCATAGAGCACCTTGCCGCAATCGCGGAGATTGTAGCCGCCGAGGGCGAGAATGGCCGTGTGAAAGTTGCTGTCGTCTCTGATCAGTTCAAGGATCGCGGCGATTCTGGCGTCTTCGATATGCACGCGGGGGATGATCAGGTCGTAACGCTCCTCGGCCACCGCCACAAAATCGAGGCCAAGGGCATTGGCGGCGGCGCGGATGCCCATGCCGCAATCGACACTGCCATTGGCGACGGCGGCGGCGACATTCATGTGGGTGTACTCCTCGTGGGTGTAGCCGTTGATGGCCGTGGTCGCTATACCCTGGTCGCGCAGCACCTTGTCGGTGAGCAAACGGGTGCCGGCGCCATTCTGGCGGTTGATGAAGCTGTGTCCGCCAGCGGCAATATCCTTGAAGGTACCGATATTTTTAGGGTTGCCCTTGGCGACGATCAATCCCTGTTCGCGATGGCAGAGGTTGATCAGCTGCAGGCTGGTCTGCGGCAGGAAACGTTTGATAAAACTGATATTGTACTCCCCAGAGGCCTCGTCGAGCAAGTGGCTGCCGGCAAGGTGGGCCTCTCCGCGACGAATGGCCATGATTCCACCCATGGAACCGACATGGGCCGAGGAGATGCGGACGATGGGACGTCTCTTGTGGAGATGGTTGGCGAGCAGATCAAGGATGTTGTCGTGGCTGCCGATGATTACCGCGGTGGCGTCGACCTCGGCCTGGCCGCGCAACAGCTCGACGCGCACCTTTTCTCCGGCGCCGAGACCCTCGCTGCCTGCCGGAACCACCAGCAGACCGTCGGCGCGTACCAGCGACATCACCGCCCCGGCACCCTTACCGGAGGGAGTGGCCATGAGGGTGTCGCCGACCCTCCCCAGGGTGATGCGCACAAACTGATCGACCCCCATGGGCGAATGGATCGGCCGCGACAGGGTGGCCTCCACTGTCGGTGCTTCGGGCGGACCTTGGCCAAGAAAGCCCGCGATCATTTCGCGTAGGAAAAGCCGCATGGTGAGCAGTGCCGAAACCGGATAACCAGGCAGGCCGATCACCGGCGTTGCCCCGATCAGGCCGAGGATCACCGGTTTGCCCGGCTTGATCGCTACCCCATGCACCACCACCGTGCCGATCTCCGCCAAAACCTTGGCGCTGAAATCGTGGGTGCCGGCGGACGCTCCGGCGTTGAGCACCACTATGTCATAGTGTTTGGCCGCCTTTATCAAGGCCGCCTTGAGGTTTTCCGGCTCGTCCCTGACCGGTGGATGACGGTCGGCCTCGGCGCCCCATTCGCGCAGGTAGCCAGCCAGGATGCGCGAATTAAACTCGATGATCTGACCGGGGCGCGGCTCTTGGTCAGGCTCGATCAGCTCGCTGCCGGTGGGAATGACCAGGGTCTTGGGCGGCCGTTGAACCATCACCCGGGTGATGCCGGTGGCGAGCATTGCTCCCTGGTCGATGGCGCGGATGGTGTGGCCTTCCGGGAGGATCAATTCCGTGGCGACGATATCCTCGCCGATGGTGCGCACATGTTGCCATGGCGTAGCCGCGGTATGGAGAAGCACTTCGTCGGGGCTGAGGTAGTGCACGTCCTCGATCATCACCACCGCATTGCACCCCTCGGGAATGGCGTTGC
>CAYSON010000009.1:14637-18509 GCA_964432635.1 uncultured Desulfopila sp. | reverse complement strand
CGCTCTTGATGCAAATCGTGATGAACTTAATTGTGGAACAATGAACTCTGCTCCGGCCATCTGTGCCCCGGTGATTTTTTCGCGCAGTAACCGACGGGAAAGATCGTCGTTGATCCCCGCCAGGGCGGCACCGCAACATTCCAGGGCGCCACGCCATTCAAGACTGGTGGCGCCGGTGGTTTCGATTAGGGCAGAGGTGATCTTTGGCACAAAGGAGTCGTCGAAGTTGGTCACCTCGCGCGGTCTGAGGACATGGCAGCCGTGAATGACGGCGACCTTGAGGCCATTGAAAGCCCCGGTCCGTTGCCCCTTGAGCGTCGATGTGCCCACCTCCTCATGTAAAATTGAAAGAAGATGTTTGACCTCGGCCTTGCCCGAGTAACGTAGACCTTCCTTGGCGAGGATGTCATTGAACTCGGCAGTCAGGGCGCTGTTTTTCCCCAAGACGTTCTTGGCCTTCTGCAGGCTGGCAAAACAGCAGTTACAGATGACCGCGATATCCTGCCCTTTGCTTTCGGCGATGGCGAGATTTCGTACCGATGGCAGCAGATAGGCTTTTTCGTCGACATTTCGTGCCGGATATCCACAGCAGTTGAAATCCGGCACGATTTCCAGATCGATACCGAATTTGCCGAGAACAGCCCGGGCGGCGGTGGCGTATTGGGGTATGCGGATGGGAATGTTGCAGCCTTGAAAGAATGCGTATTTCATGCCTTGGCTCCTCCCTCGATGGTCGTAAGTGCACCGTTTTTGAGCGTGTAAAAGATGTCGCAGAGTTCGACCTGATTGGGGCAGTGCTCCTGGCAGAGATAGCAGGTCGAACAACTCCAGATCATCTGTGACCCCATGGCCAGTTCGGTATTGCCGATACCAAGGCTGTACATTATTTGGTGGGGGAGGAGTCCGAGGGCCTCGGAGGGATTGTCGTAGCTTCGTACCACTGGGCAGATATTGGTACAGCGCTGGCAGGAATAGCAGCCCTTGAAGGTCGTGTTGGCAAGGGCGGGATCGCTTCCGAGGGTCAGCGGCACGGAGAGATCGGCGAGATGGCGAAAGCTCTTCTTGAACAGCTCGGTCACTTTTTTTAAGGCCTTGAGATGATCGCCGACGAAGTTTTGCGCCAAAGCCAGGGGAAAGGAAAAATGGCTGAGCAGCGTCGGCTCCGGCACACCCTTGGCTAGCAGGGTGTAGCGCGAACTGACGAACAGTTCCTTGAGGTTGATGCCCGAGGGGCACACGGTAGTGCAACGGTCGCAGCTGGTGCAGACATAGAGGCCTTGCTGCAATTTTCGCAGCACTTCCGGGTCGGATTCCTTGCCGGCGGCGATTCTTTTCAGATGCTGGACCTTCTCCGAGGGGAGGATAAAATCGTTTTTGAAGGACTCGTAAAACATCCCAGAGGAGCACTCCAGGCTGCAGGAGCCGCAGTGGGTACAGGCGGAGAGGCCGAGCATTTGGCGGGTAAGGACATTGGCAGGATCCGCCACCTGGTCACCGGTAACCCGTTTGATGATCAGGCTCAGTGGAGCGGCGACAATGTGGAACATTTTGCTGAACGGCAGCCAGGCGAGAAAGGCAAAGCAGGCGACGAGGGGGAGATAGGCGAGGGCCTGCACCGCGCCGGCGTCGCCGAAGACGGCGAAGAAGAGCGGAGCGGTCGAGGAGGCGGCAAATCCGGCAAAAGCGTAACGATTGGAGACATGACATTCGGTGCAGGTGCCTTCGTTTAACTCCTTGCCGGCGGCCACCACCTCTGCTGCAGGAGCGTTGGCGAAATTGGGCGAGATCAAGCCATTTTCCGCGACCCAATACGCCTCAAGAGCCTTGCTTTCTTCATCATTGGAGAGAGAGGCGTATTCTTCTACCATCCGCTGGTAGGTGGAGTAGGAGGCGATTTTCGCGCCTTCCAAGAGGATACCGGAGAGGATAATGACGGCGATGAAGATCAGCGCCGCCCAATCCCCTGTTGTCGACTTCAAGCGCAAGGACCGCAGGCTGAGGCGGCGATAGGCGGCAATGGCCAGACCGGCGAGCACCATGATGCCGAAGATATCACGGAGCAGCAGAAAGGGGTTGAGGGTCGATTGGTAGTTGTCAAAGAGTACGTCAGCGAGCACCCCGTGCAGGGCGTGCATGATGAGCAGGAGGATGAATCCACTGAAAATCAGGGTGTGGGCGATCCACCGAAGGAGGTTCTTGTCGAGGATCCGCTTTTGCAGGAGCAGGTCGAGCAGAATCGATTGAAAGATGGCAACTATTTTTGGCCCAAACAGCGAGGCCAAGGTCGCTTTGAATGAGGCCGCTACTCTAGTAGAGGCCGATATCGGTTGGTCGTCGCCGGGCCGGATGCCCTGGGAATACCAGGTGGAGAGCTTGAGAACAATTCCAACGAGACAGACAACCGCAGATAGCACCAACAGTGTAGTTACAGTCATGACCAAATCTCTCTACCCTCTGATTTGCTTCCATTGAGTGGAATGGTTGTTCTTTTTCACCTCGAACCGACACCCTCTCGGTGCGTCGTCAGCAAGATGATCCCTGTGGGCTTCCTCCTTGTTGTGAAAACATGGTAATTGGTACGGTGACGCCGTATACAAAGAGCCGACGGCTCTGCGAGGAGTCGCCATGACCTGGCAACTTGCCAAAACGTCACGAAAAACAGGCAAAATATACCGTCTTTTCCCCCCTCCGTCGAGTAGTCATTTCGCTGCCTGAAAAAAATATTGTCCCCGAAAAAGGGGAAGGTGTTGGATAGGTGATTTTTCATCCCCTTTGCCGGAGGGCGGAGAGATGCACCATTTTCCCTTCGATAAGTTTTGCCGGAGTATTCAAGGGCGTCGTTTTTTTTTTCGAAATCAGGTAGATTGCCCTCCACCACCGGCTTCCTTGGCGACGATTGTGGGCACGGGAGTTGCCGGTAGCGAGCAATGCGAGCAATGATGGTGGCCACCAGCAAGTGCGATGGCGAGATACCCTGGAATGAGAGCAAGAGGACTGAGATGAGTGGAACAGCATTCGTCGGCGCGGGCAAATATGTGCTTGATCCGGAACTGGCAAAGATCGTCAATATTTCCATTACGCTGGAGATGCCCTTGTTGCTCAAAGGTGAGCCCGGCACTGGCAAGACCATGCTGGCTCATGCCATTGCCGAGAGTTTGCGCATGCCCTTGATCGTTCTCAATGTCAAATCGAACATGAAGCTGGTAGAGGCCCTTTACCAATACGATACCCTGACAAGGTTGAACGACAGCCGCTTTGGTGACTCGCGGCGTGATGTTGGCAACATCGGCGAGTACATTCGCATGGGCAAGATCGGCCAGGCCTTCACCTCGGAAGTCCGCTGTGTTCTCTTGATCGACGAAATCGACAAGGCCGAGAGCGAATTTCAGGACGATATGCTTGATGTCCTCGATCAGATGCAGTTCGACATCATGGAGACCGATGAAACGGTGCGCGCTCTTCAGCGACCGGTGATCATCATCACTTCCAACGCCAAAAAAGACCTGTCCGATCCCTTTCTCGGCCGCTGTAATTTTCATCATATTGCTTTTCCCGACCCCAAAATGATGCGCAATATCATCGAGGTGCATTTTTCTGATATTGACCGGCGTTTGGCCGAACAGGCCATTGCCACGTTCTACGAATTGAGAAATCTGGATGGGGTCGAGAAAAAGCCGGCCACCCGCGAGCTCATCAACTGGCTCCGCGCCCTGAACGCCGATGCTGATTTTCGCAATGCTGATCGCCTCTCCCGGGAGATTCCTTATCTGGGCATACTGTTTAAGAAGACCGGCGATTTTCAGCGCGCCTTGGGCAGCCTCGGCAAGAAGCGTTTCTTTTAGGACGCCAAGAGCAATGTTTATTTCCTTCTT
>CAYSON010000009.1:12114-14627 GCA_964432635.1 uncultured Desulfopila sp. | reverse complement strand
TTACCAGTTGAAAGAGGCCGGGGTGCCGGTCAGCCCCACCGCCTTTCTCACCCTGCACCGGGCGATGCACCTGGGTTTGGTGTGCTCTCTTGACGATCTTTACACGGCGGCGCGGGCTATTCTGGTCAAGAGCGAGAGGTATTTTGATCTCTACGATCAACTCTTCGCCCACGCCTTCGCCGGTGCAGAGCTGACCGAGGCTCGTGATGAGCACGGTCTTGAACTGCTCGCCAACGCCATGCTCGACGAGTGGCTGCAGAACCCCAGGGAGCTCGCCAAGGCCCTGGGAGTGGAGGAAAAAGCGTTGGCTGCGCTGTCGCCGGCGGAGTTGCTCGACTATTTCAAGAAACGACTTGAGGATCAGGAGGGCCGCCATGAGGGTGGCTCGAAATGGATCGGCACCGGTGGCACCTCGCCGGTGGGCCATTCCGGGTATCATCCCGGCGGCCTGCGAGTCGGTGGAACCAGTCGGCAGCGCTCGGCCATCAAGGTGGCGGGGGAGCGGCGCTACCGTGATTATGCGACAGAAGGGGTGCTGACCCGAAGTACGGTTGGCGAGGCCCTCAAGCGCATGCGCCATTTGGTGCCGCAAGGCAGCAAGGATCAGCTTGATATCGATGCAACCCTCTACCGGACCATGAAGAACGGGGGGGAAATCGAGCTGGTTTTCCGGCGCTCGGTGGTCGACCGACTCAAGGTGATTCTCGCCATCGATAACGGCGGCTGGTCGATGGAGCCGCATATCGAGTTGGTCCAGACCCTGTTCAATTATGCCAAATCGCAGTTCAAGGACTTGCGAACCTTCTATTTTCACAATACCGTCTACGATCAGCTATGGGAGGATCCGGCTCGCTACCGACGCCCGTTGGCGCTATCGCAACTGGCCCGACTCGACCCTGAGACGCGCCTGGTCATTGTTGGTGATGCCAGCATGGCACCTTACGAACTGATGGTCGCCGACGGTTCGATCTACGCCTTTGAGCGCAGCGGCAAACCGTCGATTGAACAGCTGCGCTTTCTGGCCACGACCTTTCCGCGCCATATCTGGCTGAATCCTCTGCCCGAACAGCAATGGGCGTATACCCGTTCGCTGCAGATGATCCGCTCGGTTTTTCCGATGTTCGAACTGTCGCTTGACGGACTGGAGAAAGGAGTGCGCTGCCTGATGGGCAAGTGAGCCTTGACTCTAAAACCTTTTGCGAAGCCCCAAACTCTCAATTTTTTTTGTAAGGACATTTTCATGACAGCGTTCACACCCTCCTGCCGCCCCCTGCTTATCGGCAGCTTACCGCTTGCCGATCACCGCGAAGCGATAGAGATGATTTTTACCGCCACCCCCGAAATCCCCCTCTGGCCGCAGCTGCCGATGTACCGTGAAGAGGGTATGGTGCGGCAGTTTCTTTCCGGGCTGCCCGGCGTACGGGAATGCGACGGGAAAACCTATATCGATAGCGACTCGTAGCTTTTTGCCGAGGAGACCCTGGCATTCTATGAGGAATATCTCTCCAGTGCCGAAGGAGAGGGCGTACTTGAGGGCTCCCGCTTCGTCATCGACGAGGTGGCCGGTCGTGGCTTTTCCACTTTTTTGGCGGCAGTCGCGGCCAGGAAAGGGACCATTGTGGCCCTCAAAGGGCAGACCACCGGGCCATTCACCTTTTGCACCTCTGTAATCGATCAACACGGACGGGCGATTTTCTATAACGAGCAGCTTCGTGATCTCGCCGTCAAGCATCTAATGCTCAAAGCTCGCTGGCAAATCTGGCGCATGAGGCAGCTGTGCGACCGTGCCATCATGTTTTTCGACGAGCCGGCGCTGGCCGGGCTAGGGTCGTCGGCCTTTATCACCATCAGCCAGGAAGATGTCAGTGGGTGTCTGCAGGAGGTCTTTGCCGGGGTGCGCGCGGAAGGTGGCCTAGTAGGCGTCCATGTTTGTGCCAATACCGAGTGGCCGACGATTTTCGCTTCCGGGCTCGATATCATAAGTTATGACGCCTATGGTTTTTTTGACAAGCTGATTCTCTATCCTGGCCACCTAAGGAAATTTCTTGACGGTGGCGGGGTGATGGCCAGCGGCATCGTGCCCACCTCGCCCGATCTGATTCATGGCGAGAGCACCGAGTCCCTGACCGAGAGGTGGTTTCAGCAGCTGGGGCAGCTCATCGCTCTCGGTATTGAAGAAAGAACGGTCTACGCCCAGACCCTGATCACCCCGAGTTGCGGCACCGGGGCCCTTTCCAGGAGCCAAGCGGAACGGGTTTTGACCTTGACCGGGACGGTTTCGGCCGAGATCAGGCGTCGTTTCGAGCGGTAAGATGGGGGAATTCTTCTTCGGGTGATGCATCAGCTGGCGCAGTGGAGGAGGCCAGCAACTGTCGTTTTTGGGGGAGGGAAAGGGACTTGATATGGTTCTCCCGCTGCATCGCTTCTCTTCGTGAGACTGCGTTCTCGGCGTACACCAGAACGACTGGTCGGCGAGGGCGGGTGTACTTGCTGCCACCGGCGGGGGAATTATG
>CAYSON010000009.1:5734-12104 GCA_964432635.1 uncultured Desulfopila sp. | reverse complement strand
GGCGGCGCTGGAGATTGGTGGTGATCCCGGTGTAGAGGGAGCCGTCGCTGCAACGACGGATGTAGACCATCCAGGGTGCTGACGGAGAAGCTGCAGTGACGATGTTGTTGTTCATGGTTGCTTAGTGGTGGTTGTCGGGCTTGTCAAATCGGGCCACGGGTGGTATGGAAAGGACCCTGGCACGGTGAGATGTTTGGGCTAACACGGGTGGTGGTCATGGAGAGGGAAAAAAATCAGGGGCAATTGCAAAAACAGGCGTTTACCGAACACTTGCGCGAGTTGCGATCGTGTTTGATCGTTTCCCTGGTGGCGGTGGTGATATGTTTCGGTCTTTCCTATGCGGTTATTCGCCCCATCGGCACCTGGTTTTTTAAGCCTCTGATAACGGTGCTGCCGGAAGGCACCTCGCTCATCTTTACCTCATACCAGGAGGGGTTTTTTTTTATCTAAAGCTCGCCCTGGTGTGCGGGGTATTGCTCGCCTCGCCGGTCATTTTTTCTCAGCTCTGGCGCTTTGTCGCTCCCGGCCTTTATCGCCATGAAAAGCGGATCCTCATCCCCTTTTCGCTCCTCTCCACCTGCTGTTTTCTGGGAGGCGCGGCCTTCGGCTATTTTGTCGTCTTTCCGCCTGCCTTTAAGTTTCTCGTCGGCTATAACAACGAATTCCTCACCTCGCTCCCGGCGGTGAGCGAATACTTCAGCCTCGCCACCAGGCTGCTGCTGGCCTTCGGGGTGATCTTCGAGATGCCGATGTTCATGGTCTTTCTCGCCAAGACCGGGGTGATCAATGCCGCCTTTCTCAATCGCCACCGAAAATATGCGATTCTTATCAACTTCATCGTCGCCGCCATTCTCACCCCAACGCCGGATATTGTCAACCAGTTGATGATGGCTATTCCGCTCCTGGTACTCTATGAAATCAGCGTTGTTGCCGTGTGGATGTTCGCCGGCAAGGGATTCCAGGGTTTTGACAGAAACGCTACCAACGCCGAAAAGATCTCGGAATGAAAAGAGGGTCCTTTGTGGATTTCTTTCATCCTATGATATATAAAGAAAAAAACATATCAAACTCCCAGGGACGATTGGTGCAGGCGTTCGAAACTGTTTTCGCGGCGGAGGCTTGCGACAAGAACATTTTACACAGGAGGTGAGCTATGGGCACACAGGCAGAGTATGCAAAGTTGATCGAGATCGGCAGGCCGCCGAACATCCGCAGGCGTTTCCCCCACTCGCAAGCCCTGCTGGTGAGCGGCAAGGTGATCGATCGCGCTCTCACCGCCAAGGGAGGGGCGATGACCATTGCTGCCAACGGCCGCAACAGTTTCATCATCCGCGGCGTCCTTGCTGCGGCGCAGCGCGCCGACGCGGCGATCATCGTCGAAATCGCCCGTTCCGAGGGCAACTATTGCCCGGTTAACGGCTACAATATCGCCATGTATGTCGACATGCTGTGCAACGAGATGGGGATCACCGTACCGGTGGCCGTTCATGCCGACCATTACGGCATTAAAAGCGACGGCGACCTGCTCTTCGCCAGACAAGACATTCCTGGGATGTTCGATGCCGGCATCACCTCTATAGCCATCGATGCTTCACACATGCCGGACGATCTCAATCTCCTCGCCAACATCGACATCAATTCTGTTATTCCCGCCTGGGCTGGGCTAGAAACCGAGGTCGGCGAAATCAAGGGAGACCAGGGGCTTTCGACCGTTGACGACGCCTCTTTTTTGATCAAGGGGCTCAATGCCCATGGCATCTTTCCCGATTGGATTGCCCTCAACAACGGCACCACCCACGGTCTTGAGGCCAGCGGGCAGGGTATTCAGGTGGAACTGACCGGTGCCATCCACCAGGCCCTGGCGCCGTACCGCGTCTCGGGAGCACAACACGGCACCTCCGGCAACAATTCCGACAAACTGCGGGCTATCGCCGCCACCACCCACACCACCAAGGCCAATGTCGCCACCGCCCTGCAGATGATGGTCTGGGGGGCTGCGGTCAATGATTACGGCAACGCCATCCTCGACGGCAGCGGCAATTTTATCAAGCTTGAGGATCAGGGGGTCACCGCCGAGATGTGGGAGAAAATGACCGCCCATGCCGCCAAGAACGGTTGGAAGGGCGGCAATTACAAGAACCTCAATCTGCCCTTCGAGAACCTCCTGCTGTCGCAGCCGCGTCCCGTTCGCGAGCGGATGTGTAAAGGGGTGGAAGAGTTCGTCTACAAGATGCTGGTAGAGGTTTTCAACGCCGCTGGCACCGCATCCTTGGCCAAAGAGGCGATTCTTCGGGCAGGCTCCTATGATCTTGGTCCAAAGGGCCAGCGCCTCGAAGATCTGGGCGAATGGACGAAGGACAAAATCCATGTTAGAGCCAAAGCCCTCAACAGTGACAAGGGGCCGGAAGGCGATTTCGACGATTGAACGATGGGTTCCAAACGTTCTCTTGCCAATTAACTCTTCATCAAACGACAATGAAAACAATCTTGATAACTGGCGCTGCCGGCTTCATTGGGGCGCATCTGGCCAAAAAGCTCATCGACGGCGGGGCCGAGGTGGTGGGTCTTGATAACCTCAACGACTACTACGATCCGCAACTGAAAAGGGATCGGATGGCTACCCTGGCTGCGGGGCCACACTTTTGCCATGTTAATATTGACTTGGCGGATCGGCAGGCGATGGCCGCTCTCTTCGCCGAGCATCGCTTTGATGCGGTGGTCAACCTCGCGGCTCAGGCAGGGGTTCGCTACTCCCTGATCAACCCCCATTCCTATGTTGATACCAACCTGGTCGGTTTCGTCAATGTCCTTGAGGGCTGTCGCCACTCCGGGGTCAAGCACCTGGTTTACGCCTCCTCCAGTTCGGTCTATGGCGCCAACACCAAAATGCCATTTTCAGTGCACGATAACGTCGACCACCCGGTCTCCCTTTACGCCGCTTCGAAAAAGGCCAATGAATTGATGGCGCACAGCTATAGCCACCTCTTTAGGTTGCCGACCACCGGGCTGCGCTTTTTAACCGTTTACGGTCCCTGGGGGCGGCCGGATATGGCGCTCTTTCTCTTTACCAAGGCGATCCTTGAGGGTCGACCCATTGATGTCTTCAATAACGGTAAGATGGAGCGTGATTTCACCTATGTCGACGATATCGTAGAGGGCGTCTATCGCGTCATTCACAAGGTTCCCGAGGGTGACAGCCAATGGCGGGGAGAGCAACCGGACCCAGCCACCTCCTATTGCCCTTATCGGGTCTACAATATCGGCAACAACAACAAAGAGAAACTGTTGCGCTATATCGAGGTGCTCGAGGAAGCGCTCGGCAAAAAGGCGGAGAAGCGTTTTCTGCCGATGCAGCCCGGTGATGTCCCAGCGACCTACGCCAACGTCGACGATCTGGTAGCCGATCTCGGTTACAAGCCAGGGACGACGCTGGAGTATGGTATTGGGCGCTTCGTCCGTTGGTACAAGGAGTATTTTCGGGTGTAGATCTCGGAGGTGCAGAGAAGAAGATGACGGCCGGGTCGAGGTGTCGACTCGGCCGTTTTTATTTCCTGTCCAGCAAGTTGAGGACGGCGCTGACAATGGCCGGGGTGTCAATGAGGCTGTTGCTCCACAGAGTACTTTGTGGGCCTTGTTCGACAAAGGCGTCGGGATGGCCGAGCAGGATGGTGTGCAGGTTGTAGAGGCTGTTGCGACTAAACAGCTCAAGGATCGCACTGCCGAAGCCACCCATGCGGGTGTTGTCCTCGATTGTTACCACTCGACCGGTATGTTTTGCCCAGTGGCAGATGAGCTCGGCATCGAGGGGTTTGATGAAGCGGGGATTGATGACGGCGCAGTTTATTCCTCTTTCTTCCAAAATGGTTGCGGCCTCCATGGCCGCCTGCACTCGGTTTCCGACCGGGAGAAGGAGGATGTCGCTACCCTCGCGGAGGATCTCACCCTTGCCGATGGGCAGCGCTTCGGGAGTGGCGGATAACGTCACGCCAGTGCCAGCGCCGCGCGGATAGCGCACTGCTGCCGGCCCATTGTGGGCAACCGCGGTGGCCAGCATATGCTGCAACTCCGCTTCGTCTTTTGGGGCCATGATGGTCAGGTTGGGGATATAACGGAGAAAGCTGAGATCAAAAACGCCATGGTGCGTCGGTCCGTCGTCGCCCACCACCCCGGCGCGATCGATGGCCAGGGTCACCGGCAGATTGGGGATGCAGATGTCGTGGATGACCTGATCGAGGGCCCGTTGAAAAAAGGTCGAGTAGATGGCGACGACCGGCCGCAGGCCTTCCACCGCCAAGCCGGCGGCAAAGGTGACGGCGTGCTGTTCGGCGATGCCGACATCGAAGAAGCGATCGGGAAAGGCCTTGGCGAAGGAGGTGAGCCCGGTGCCGGAAACCATGGCGGCGGAAATGGCGACGATCCTGCTGTCGAGTTCCGCCAACTGAACCAGGGTGTCGCCAAAGACTCGGGTAAAGGTGGGCGCTGCCGTGGTGGTGTGTGGAATGCCGCTGACAATGTCAAATGGTCCGATTCCATGAAAGACATCGGGGTTTTTTTCGGCTGGAGCGTACCCTTTACCCTTTTTGGTGAGGACGTGGATGAGCATCGGTCCCTGGGAGTTGTCGCGCACGGTTTCCAGGGTTTCCACCAAATCTTCAAGATTGTGGCCGTCGATGGGGCCGATGTAGTTGAATTTGAAGGCCTCAAAGAGCATTCCCGGAGTGAAGAAGCTCTTGAAGCTCTCTTCGCTCTTGCGGAGGATGTTGAGGATGTTTTCACCGACATCGGAAATTTGCAGTTTTTCCACTAGATGAGCCTTGACTCGACTCATCGTTTTGCCTGTCAGTTTGCGGCTGAGAAAGCTTGAGAGGGCGCCGACATTGGGAGAGATCGACATCTCGTTGTCGTTGAGGATGACAATCAGATCTTTATCGAGGTGGCCGGCATGGTTGAGGGCCTCGAAGGCCAAGCCGGCGGTCATCGAGCCATCGCCAATGACGGCGATGGCGCGACGGCGTTCCTTTTTAAGATTTTTGGCCAGGGTTATGCCCAAGGCAGCGGAGATCGAGGTTGAGCTGTGACCGGTCTCGAAGGCGTCATAGGGGCTTTCCTTGAACTTGGGAAAACCGCTCAGCCCCTTGTGTTGCCGCAGCGTAGAAAAGTCCCGGCGGCGGCCGGTGACAATTTTATGGGCGTAGCTTTGGTGGCCGACATCCCAGATGAGCTTGTCGTGCGGGGTGTCGAAAACGAAGTGCAGGGCGAGGGTCAATTCCACCACCCCGAGACTGGGAGCGAGATGGCCGCCGTTGTTGGCTACGGTCTCGACAATCAGTTGCCGGATTTCCTCTGCCAGTTCGGTGAGTTGTTCCGGGCGTAACTTCCTGATATCAAGTGGTGAGTCTATCCGGTCAAGAAGGCTTGCCGGGGTTTTTACCGATTGTAACATAAGAGATAAGGAGAAAGTACTATTTGCTTCGGGTGGTGAGATAGGCGGCCAGATGCCGCAGCGGGTCGGCTTTGTCGTCAAATGTGGCCAAGGCGGCAATCGCCTCGGTGGCCGCCTCCTCCGCCTTCCGCCTGGTCTCCGCCAGGCCGAATAGGGCGGGATAGGTGGCCTTGCCGCGGTTGGCATCGGAGCCGGCTGCCTTACCCAGTTCTTTTGTGGTAGAGGTTACATTAAGGATGTCGTCGACGATCTGAAAGGCTAGACCGATTTTTTCTCCGTAATGAGTGAGGTCCGCCAACTCGCCGGAGGTCGCGCCTGCTGCCAGAGCTCCGGCGAGCAAGGAACAGGTGATCAACGCACCGGTCTTGGCGCGATGGATGGTTTGCAGTTGCGCAAAGGTAATCTCGGTCTTCTCGCTTTCGATATCGAGGGCCTGGCCACCGACCATCCCTAGGGGACCGGCACCAGTGGCAATGATTTCGATGATTCTCAAGCGTTGCTCGACGGCCAGATTGTTGTCGCCAGTGTTGCTCAGCAATTGAAAGGCGAGAGTGAGCAGTCCGTCTCCGGCGAGAATGGCTCCGGCCTCGCCGTAGAGGATATGATTGGTCGGTTTGCCGCGGCGCAGGGCATCGTTGTCCATGGCCGGGAGATCGTCGTGAATGAGATAATAGGTGTGAATAAACTCAAGAGCACAGGCAATTGGCAACAGGTTTTCAGCGACCTCGGCCCGGTTATCGATGGCCTCACCGGCGGCCAGGCAGAGAATCGGCCGGATGCGTTTGCCCCCGGCGAAGAGACTGTACCGCATCGCCTCGACATGGCGGGAAAAGGGGCCACCTGCCTCGAGCATCACCGCCTGCAGACCAGTCTCGACAATCCGGCGTTTTTCCTCTAGGTAGAGATCAATATCCACTTTGTGGTCCT
>CAYSON010000009.1:3108-5724 GCA_964432635.1 uncultured Desulfopila sp. | reverse complement strand
CCAGGCGCGCCAGCCCGCTGAGGGTGCCCAACAGGAGCTTGCCGTCCTTTTCCTGGAGGAGTTCGATTTTAGCCTTGGCTTCGGCCAGCTGCTCGTGGCAGAAGGCGGTCAACTGAATGCCTTCATCGAACTTTTTCAGGCTGCTTTCCAGGCTTTGTTCGCCATCGGCCAGTTCTTCGGTCAGTTGTTCGAGCCTGGCCAGGGCCGCCTCGAAGGTTTTTTTTTTTATATTCTTAAGATGATGTTGTGATAAAAAGTCTATTGCCGCCCGCCTTCGTTCCGGCGACTAACTGGGTTTGAAAAAGGCGCAATTCATCCGTTTCAGTCACTTTTGGACGGTAGAAAATACACCGTATATATTCCGTCGTCGGGGAGAAGTCGAGGGGAAAATAGCCGTGCTGGTGGCCCCTTCCCGCCCTCCTCGCCCAGCGCAGTTGACAATTGTGAATATGGCAACGTATGGAAAAAACCAGTGAGCTCTTTTGCCAGTGGCTGGCCGTCGAGAAGGGGTATTCTCCCCACACGGTGAGCGGTTACCGCCGCGATCTGTTCGAATTCGCACATTTCTTGGGGAAAGATCTGGCCTTGGCAGAGATCTCCCCGGTTCAGGTGCGGGCCTTTATCGTCTCCCTCCATGGTCGCAACAGCGCCGCCTCGGTGGCGAGAAAACTCTCCGCCTTGCGCACTTTTTTCCGCTTCGCCTGCCGTCGTGGTGTGATGGCCAGCGACCCCCTGTCCGGTATCTCCGGACCCAAAGTCGGTCGTCACATTCCGGTCTTTCTCACCGTCGACGAGACCTTCGCCCTGCTTGAAGCTCCCGGAGTTCAAGATACCTTTATGCACCGCGATCGGGCGATCTTGGAACTGCTCTATTCCACCGGCATACGGGTCTCAGAGCTGGTGTCGCGGAATATCGAGGATCTTGATTTCGTTGAGGAGGTGCTTAAAGTACGGGGCAAAGGCAACAAGGAGCGTCTGGTGCCGGTGGGGCGAGCGGCGATGGAGGCCGTTGGGAATTGGCTGCCGCAGCGACTGCAGTTAATGACGGAGCGTGCCGCGCGAGGGAAGCAGGTTGAAGAAGGGGTGCTGTTTCTCAATGGCCAAGGAAGTCGTCTGTCGGCACGCAGTGTTGAAAGAACGGTCAAGGCCTATGGAGAGCGTTCCGGTCTACCGCAGGAGGTCACTCCGCATGCTCTGCGCCATTCCTTTGCCACCCACCTCCTCGAGATGGGAGCTGATTTGCGCTCGGTTCAAGAACTCTTAGGCCATGCCAGCTTGTCGACCACACAACGCTATACCCATCTGACCATAGACCATCTTTCAGGAATTTATGACCAGGCCCATCCTTTGTCCTCGTCCGAGCAGGATGGGGAAAAGGTGGTGTAGCGTCCTCAATAACCATAACAATTACAGGATTATGAAAATTCGATCGACCACCATTCTTGCCGTACGCCATAACGGCCAGGTCGCCCTGGCCGGCGACGGCCAGGTGTCTCTCGGCAATACCGTCATGAAACATCAGGCGCGCAAAGTGCGCCGCCTATATAACGACCGGGTCATAACCGGTTTTGCCGGGGCCACCGCTGACGCGTTTACCTTGTACGACAAGCTTGAGCAAAAGCTCGAGCAGTATAGCGGCAACCTTTTGCGGTCGGCGGTGGAACTGGCCAAGGAATGGCGTACCGACAAGTACCTGCGACGACTCGAGGCGATGATGATCGCTGTCGACCGGGAACATTCCTTGTTGCTGTCGGGAACCGGCGACGTCATCGAGGCCGATCGCGGCGTGCTGGCCATCGGTTCGGGAGGGCCCTATGCCCAGGCGGCAGCCCTGGCCTTGATAGACCACAGTACACTCGATGCCGAGGCCATTTGTCGGGCGGCAATGGAAATAGCCGCCAATATCTGTGTGTTCACCAACTCCTCCATCATTATTGAAAAAATATGATTGCCAATCAGTCCCTGACCCCCAAAGAAATACTGGCCGAACTCGACAAGTACATCGTCGGACAAGCGGCCGCCAAACGCTCAGTGGCCATCGCGTTGCGCAACCGCTGGCGGCGACGTCATGTCCCGCCACCCCTGTGTGAGGAGATCGCCCCCAAAAATATCATCATGATCGGTCCCACTGGCGTCGGCAAGACGGAGATTGCCCGTCGTCTTGCCGCCCTGGCGCAGTCTCCGTTCATCAAGGTTGAAGCCTCCAAGTATACCGAAGTCGGCTATGTTGGTCGCGATGTTGAGTCGATGGTGCGTGACCTCGTCGATCTGGCGATCAACATGGTCAAGGAAGAGGAAAAACAACGCCTTGAGGGTATTGCGCTCGCCAATGCTGAAGACCGCATGCTCGACCTGTTGTTGCCTTCCGGAGCGGCAGCATCTACCAGCACCGGGCCTGAAGGCAGCCAATCGTTCACCATGCTCAACAGTGATCTGCCGGTGCGTAGAGATCAACCTGGTGAAAACAGCACCCGCGAAAAATTTCGCACGATGCTGCGCGAGGGCAAGCTGGACGATCGTGAGATCGAGGTCTCGCTGAGCGAGTCGAAATCTTTGCCGATGGTGGAGATCATGACCACCTCGGGGATGGAAGAGATGCAGTCGAGCCTGCAGGAG
>CAYSON010000009.1:0-3098 GCA_964432635.1 uncultured Desulfopila sp. | reverse complement strand
GATCTTTCCGCGCAAGAAGAAAAATCGGCGCATGAAGGTGCCGGAGGCCTTCGAGGCGACCAAAAAAGAGGAAATGGAGCGGTTGGTCGACATGGAGAAGGTTATCAAGGAGGCGCTCAAGCGGACCGAGGAAACCGGTATCATCTTTCTTGACGAGATTGATAAGATTGCCTCCCGCGGCGGTGGCGGCTCCCACGGTCCGGAAGTTTCGAGGGAAGGGGTGCAGCGGGATCTGCTGCCGATAGTCGAGGGGGCGACGGTGACCACCAAGCACGGCATGGTAAAAACTGATCACATCCTCTTCATCGCTAGCGGTGCCTTTCATATGACCAAGCCGTCCGACCTCATTCCCGAGTTGCAGGGGCGGTTTCCGATTCGGGTGGAATTGCACCCCCTTGGCAAGGAAGAGTTCATTCGCATCCTCACCGAACCGGAGAATGCCCTGATTAAGCAATACGTGGCGTTGATGGCAACGGAAGGGGTGAGCCTGGTGTTTGAACCAGAGGCGGTGGAGGAAATCGCCGCCATTGCCGTCGAGGTCAACGCCACTACGGAAGAGATCGGCGCGCGCCGTTTACACACGGTGATGGAGCGGGTGCTTGATTCCCTGTCCTTTGACGCTTCGGAGCTGGGTGAATCGAGCTTCGTCGTTACCGGCGACTACGTGCGCGGGCAGCTTCACGATATTGTCAAGAATCAGGACCTGAGCCGTTATATTCTCTAGCGGAAAACACCTCTCATAGAGGTAGGGGTAGGCATGTTCTTACGGTTTTTCGGCAAGAAGGATAAAGAACTGATGACTCCTGCAGGCAGTCGGGGCGCGTCGGTCGACGAGACCATGTACTATTGTCATGGGTGTGGCGGTGAATTTCGTTACCTTTTGGAAAATTGTCCTTCCTGCGGCGCGGTGATGGAGAGCGGCATCGACAGGCTGGCCCGCCTCGGAGAGGAGGAAAGAGGATTTCTGGCCCGCCCCATGGACATCCCCCCGGGGAGCGAGACCGTTCATCTGCGTAAAGGTCAGCTGCGCGAGATGAAAGAGGTGCAAGGGGTTTTGGCTCGCCAGCGTATCCCCAGTCTGCTCGGGGGTGAGGATGGCGATTGCGGCAAAGGCTGTTGCGGCCCCGAGTTGGTGGTGATGATCCGCCCCGAGGATGTGGATCTGGCCCTGCGGGCCTTGGCCGAGGAGTTTGTACGCACTACTTCGGTTGATTGCCGGCAGCTATCCCGCGCCACAGCGGTCTTTGATGCCAGTGCCTCCGAGGTGCTCTGCCCGGCCTGCGGCTGTCGTTTTTCGCCCACCGTCGGGGCCTGTCCCGACTGTGGGCTATGCTTTGAATAGCCCAAACCCTCTCAATTGCTCTTTCCGTTGTAATTCCCGTTTTCCCAACGTTTTTTCTTCTGGACCAGAACTATCGGCTTTTTGGTGAAGGTGATCGCCTTGTAGGTGAGAATCTCATCGATGGTGTCGGTCAGTTGTCGGCAGGGCCGGATGGTGAGATCCTTTAGCACCTCTATGTCGACCTCGCCCCGTCCGGGGAAATGCAGGGTCAGCAGGATTGGGCAGGGGCCGTGAAATTGATAGAGGGCTTTCTTGATTTTTTCCATCTGTTGGCGCGACAATTTATCCGCCTGAAGTTTGATGCGTGCCGCTTCGGTGTATTTTTCCCTGGCCATTGCCAGTGAATCGATTGAGTCGGCAATAATCTTTGCTCCGCGCTCGTCCTTTTTCACCGTTCCCTGAACGATGATCGGATCGGTAGAGGAGAGAATCTCCTCGCAACTGCTGTAGGCATCGGGAAAGACCACCACCTCCACCGCTTCGAAGACGTCCTCGACGGTAAGAAAGGCCATGGGATCGCCGCGTTTGCTCTTGTGCTTCTTGCACGAGCGTATCAGCCCGCCGATACGTACCGTTTGATCCTCGGTCATCTCCTTCAGGTCCTGGATGGAACAGTCGACGACCGTTCGAATTTCCGGGATGGCGTCGTCAAGGGGATGACCGGTTATATAGAAGCCGACCGTTTCCTTTTCAAAGGCAAGCTTTTTGCGATCGTCCCACTCGGGTAGATCGGGCATTGGTATCATTGCTATTTCCTGAGATTTTTTCTCCTTGTTGGCCACTGTGAAGAGGGACATTTGACCGCTCATCTGATCACGTTGCACCGCCTTGGCTTGTTCCATGGCCTTGTCGAGCACGTCGAAGAGTTGCGAACGCCTGTGGCCGAGGGAGTCGAAAGAGCCGGATTTGATCAGGCTTTCGATCACCCGGCTGTTGACCCGGCGCGAATCGACCCGATTGCAAAAATCGCCCAGCGAAGTGTACTTGCCGTTTTTCACCCGCTCTTCAATCACCGAATCGAGTGCCGATTCGCCGACATTTTTCACCGCCGCCAAGCCAAAGCGAATGCGATCGTTGATGACGCTGAAATCTTTGTCACTTTCGTTGATGTCCGGGGGGAGCACCTCGATGCTGTGTTCCTTGCACTCGTTGATATAGAGCACCACCTTGTCGGTGTTGGTCATATCACAGGAGAGCAGCGCCGCCATGAACTGCGCCGCGTAATGGGCCTTGAGGTAAGCGGTCTGATAGGCAACCAGGGCGTAGGCGGCGGAGTGCGACTTGTTGAAACCATAGCCGGCAAATTTAGCCATGAGGTCGAAGATGAATTCGGCCTTGTCGGCGGGATGGCCGTTCTTGATCGCACCCGCCATGAACTTGGTCTTTTCGGCCGCCATCGCTTCGGGGATCTTCTTGCCCATGGCGCGGCGCAACAGGTCGGCGTCGCCGAGCGAATAGCTCGCCAGGATGTTGGCGATTTTCATCACCTGTTCCTGATAAACGATGACTCCGTAGGTTTCCTCCAGCACCGGCTTGATTTCCGGGAGGATGTAGTTGGCGGTCTTGCGGCGGTGCTTGGTCTCGACGAAATCGTCGACCATTCCCGAATCAAGGGGACCGGGGCGATACAGGGCGACCAGAGCGATGAGATCGCTGAACTGCTCCGGCGCCATCTTGACCAGGAGTTCGCGCATCCCCGAGCTTTCCAATTGGAAGACACCCTGGGCATCGCCGCGACAGAGCAGATCAAAGGTCT
>CAYSON010000008.1:10162-18621 GCA_964432635.1 uncultured Desulfopila sp. | reverse complement strand
TGGGACGAAGAAAAAAAAATCTTCATCTGCCCGTGCCATGGTTCCGAATTCTACAGAGAGGGGAAAGTGCTGAAAGGCCCGGCCACCCGAGACCTGGATCGATTCCCCATGCAGTTGATCGATGACCAGGGAAATATTGTTCGCCAGTTGCAAGAGCAATCGAATTTGCCGGTGGCTGACCTGCTCAAGGGAGAAGAAGCGAGTGAACAGGCCGCACCGCAGCAGGTTGCCAAAAGAATCCTTTCCGTCCACGTTGACACCGGCCGCAGGATCAGTGGAGAAGAGAGAAAAGGCTGATTGGAGACCCCGACACCGGGAAAAAGGTCTACCTGTAAAACCTTACTATGAAACGTCATCAGAGCTTTATCCTTCATATCCGCCCGCACAGCTTCGAACCTGCCGCGGTGTCCTTTTTTAACACCTACTACCTCGGCTTTTTCTCGGTTTTTTTCCTGGTGCTGGAATGCGTCACCGGAGCCGTGCTCATGGTGTACTATGTGCCGACGCCCCAAGCCGCCTACGAGTCCATCGTCCGCCTCAGCACCGAGGTGGCCTTTGGCGCGCTGATCCGTGACCTGCACCGCCTTGGCGGCGAATGCATGATTGTCGTACTGCTCCTGCACATGTTGCGCGTCTTCCTTTCCGGATCCTATCGCGGGCAATTCCGCTTTACCTGGGTCACCGGGGTCTTGCTGCTGCTCTGCACCTTGGGCCTGGCCTTCAGCGGCTATCTCCTGCCCTGGGACCAGTTGGCCTACTGGGCAGTGACCATCGGCACCAGTATAATCGATACCATTCCCGGAATAGGCGCGGACCTGGGCCATCTGCTGCGCGGTGGGCTTGAGTTCGGCGTGGATGGACTGCTCAGATTTTACCTGCTGCATATCGTCGTCCTTCCGGTGGGGATGCTGTTGCTGGTGGCTGTTCATTATTACCGAATTTCCCGACTGCATGGCATCTCTCTGCCGCTCTCCCAGGCCAGCGCGTCATCGGATCAAGCACGACCAAAGCAACCGGTCTTCCCCGACACGGTTCTCGTCGATCTGACCCTGAGTCTTCTAACTCTGACATTGCTGATCGTGGCGGTTACCTATTTTTACGATGCCCCCCTGGAGCACCATGCCGATCCCCGTCACACCCCGGCCAACACTCGCTCCCCCTGGTTCTTTCTCTGGCTGCAGGGAGCGCTGAAGCTTGGTGACAGCTTTCTCATGGGGGTGTGTTTTCCTCTGCTCTGCCTGCTCGGCTTGCTTGCCCTCCCCTATCTGGACCGCTTTTCACGAAAACCCCTGCGGCAGCGGCCGGTTGCTCTGACCATGGTCAGTGGAGTGTTTTTGGCCCTGGTTGGCTTGAGTTTTCTCGGGCTGCCGCAATATGGTGCCCATGCCAATGCGGTGGCGGCTCTTTTGCAAGAGGTGGTGCCGGAGGATGGCCGATCAGCCTTGCGCCGGCTCAATTTCGATCATCTGGCCCAGGGCGTCTATGAAGTTGGAGCAAAGAGCGCGGAGCGCAAGGGCGACGATTTCAGCCAATGGCTGGAAGGCTTGGAACAGAGTGTTTCCCGATTGGTAGAGCATGGCTTTATCGAGCCGCGCTGCGTGGTCATTGTCGAGGACTGGCAGATGGAGCTCAAGCGGATCACCATCAGAATACACTGGCTTGATGGGGCCAAAGACAGGCAACCGACCAGCTCCGAGAAGGTCTTGTATCTGCACCGTGCCGCCGGCCTGCCAAGCGGCTCAGGCACACAGAGGAACACATGATACAGCGCTTAATGATTGCCGCCGTGTGCAGCGCCAGCCTGCTGGCAGGAAGCCTTGTGGCTATCGTTTCCGGCGAGCACGATCGCATGCGGCAGGATGCCGCAAACCGCTATGGGAAAACCATCGAACATGGCGCCGTGCTCTACGGGCTGCATTGTCGGACATGCCATGGCAGCAGGGGCGAGGGGGTCGGTCAACTCGGCCCGGCGCTCGCCGAGAGCCACTTTTTTACCAAGAGAATGCAAGAAGTTGGCTGGCAGTCGACCTTAAAGGAATATGTGGTTTCGACCACCACCCACGGGCGGATGATGGGAACCAGACCGATCTATGCCGGCAACGGTGTCAATGCGGTGATGCCGCCCTGGCATAACGACTATGGCGGTACCTTGCGAACTGATGAGATCGCCGATCTTAGCGATTTTGTCCTCAACTGGGAGGCTACCGCCACCGGCAAGATGAAACTTGCGGCCTTGTCGCTTCCAGAGCAAAACCCCCAAGATCCAAAGACCATCAGCCGCGGCGAGCGGGTCTTTGAGAAGCACTGCGCCCGATGCCATCAAGCTTCGGCCGACACCGCCTCCACGAGTCTCGCCGGACCATCACTGGCCAACACCGCCGTCGAGGGGGCCAATCGCCGCCAAGGGCTGACGGCGCAGGAATACATCCGAGAGTCGATCCTTATCCCGGCTGCCCATCGCCCGGGAGGATACGCTGACCCCACAAAGGAACAGGAATGCGGTGCGGTGTTGACCGAGAGCGAACTTGCCGCGGTTATTGCCTACCTCAGCCGATAAGTACTTATGACGATTCTCAAAGGATTTGCCATAGCGCTGACCTGCGGCTGTCTGGTCGTCGGCACAGGGGTGGCAACGCTACCAGCAAAGAGCTATGAAGGCGTTCTGCAGGAGCCGGTGGTCCTTGGGGCCTGGCTCTACCGGTGGAAATGCCTGGGGTGTCATGGCGACTATGGGCAGGACCGTTTCGGCCGCGAATACGATGGCAAGGAGGCGTTGACTGAGGCCATCGAGTCCAAGGGCTGCCGGACCTCATGGTCCCAAAAGAATGGTGGCCCGTTTGCAGGCAAAGAGATCGGGGCTGTGGTTGCCTTTGTGCGAAAATGGGAAGAACAGGATGGCCCGCCATCGTTACCACCTCTGCCGCCGATGCCGGAGGAGGAGGTCAAGGCAGTGGCCACAACACAAAGAGCCACCAAGGATGCGGCTCAAGATCCGGCGCCCAAAACCGGCGAGCCGGCATTGTCTCGGGAATTGCAGCAACTGATGGACAACAATCAGGTCGCCCATGGCGCCTGGCTCTACACCCGCAACTGCTATCGTTGTCATCTTACCTACGGACAGGGACGCATGGGCAAAGGGCTTCCCTACGAGAGCGTGCAGCGCTTTATCATCGAGGGAAAAACCACGACCCAGATGAAGCCCTTTAGTCAGATGTTCGGCGGCGAGCTGAAAAACAGCGAAATAAAAAATATTACCACCTATATCACCACCTGGGAAAAGGCCGGTGAACCACTAGCCATTGCCAAACAGTTGATGACTCCACCCGCCCTCGACCAGAACGATTTCAAGCCGCTGCGGTTGACCCGCTTCAAACCCGTTCAGGGTGACATAAGCGCCGGCGAAAGGCTTTATCGCCTGCATTGCGGCGGCTGTCACGGCCGCCAAGGGGAAGGCTATCTCGGCACAGGTCTTCGCCACGGTAAATGGACCCAGCGCCCGGACCTCTTTTTCAAGGCAGTGGTGAAAAAAGGAGTCCCGGGAACCCTGATGAAGAGCTGGGATAGCAGTGCCGGCGGACGCTTCTCCGCCAAGGAGATCGACGACCTGGTCGCCTTCGTCACTTTCTGGCAGCAACAGGAAAAACCATGATCATCACCGGCGGATTGCAGCGTCGGCTGCTGCTTCACGGCAGGAGTTCGGCGTGCTGAAGACGCAAAAAACCCGGGGAACCCCCGGGCTTTTTTTATCCTTTTACCTTGTGCAGTGATGCCGCTTATTGGAGGGCGACCGCCTTGACAGCTTGATAGACGTCGCCGTTGTTGCTGCGACCAAGCTCGATCCAGCTGATATCAAAGCTGGCGTCAGCCTTCTGGGTAACCTTACCGGCGTAGAGAGTACCGGCACTCAGATCACCTTCCTTGTCGGCGACAAATTTGGCCAGGACGACACTGCTGCCGTCATCACCGCTGTAGACGGTTTTCTTGTCGTTCATGACTGCGCTCATCTCATAGCTGAGGCGGCCCATGGCATAGTGCTTAACCACCAAAGTGTTGGCGGACTCGCCCTTCGGATCGGGAATCAGCTCGACCGGGTAGCCGTAGTCGTAGGGGTTGGCCTGCTTGCCAAGGTAATCGGTCATACTCGCCACGTTCTTCTGCCAGCCGGATTTGGCGGACACCGGCTCATACTCTTCGCTGCTCAGACCGGTATTCCAGGGGGTGACGCTGGCGTTGCAATTGTTCCAGGTGCCTTTGACCGAGGCAAAGCTCACATTCTCGCCATCCAGCACCTCCCACTTCTCGCCGTTGCGTTTCATGTAGATCTTGCCGACATTGCCGGGGCGACACTCGTAGTTGGTGTAGAGATAGGCCTCGTCGCCTTTGGCAGTGATCGGCAGAAACATGTTGCCGTCTGGATGGTTGCACATCTCCATCAGGGTGCCGTCGATACGATTGACTTGGCCGAATCGCTGGCCATAAAGATCATTGGGGATCTGCTCACCGACCCTGGCGAGAATCTGGTAGGAGCCTTTGGCGACCTTGGTGTCGTAGATGTCATCGCCTTTAGGCACCCCGACCTCGCTGAATTTGTCATTGGCCTTGAAGCCGTTGACAATACCGACGGTGCCGCGGTTGTAGGGGAACTTGCTCATGGCGGTGGGATGCTGCACGTTGAACATCACATCGTCGTTCGGGGTAACTATGATGCCGGTGATCTCGGCACCGGTGGGTACGGTGGCAAAACGCTCCAGCTTTTTGCCGTCCCAGCGCCACAGGGCATTGTTGGTGTGGTTGCTGGTATCCTCTGAGATCCAAAGATTGCCGTGTTGGTCGGCATAGAGCCCGTCGGGGTTAGCAATGTTGTTGACGTCGCAACGATCTTTGAAGCCCGAGGATACGCTTGATTTGACTTCTTTGTTGTACGGTCCGCCGACGACAACAGGCTTGAGGTTGGTTATGTTGAAGCTGGCGTCGAGTTTGGCCTCGTAGACAATACCGCAGGAGTTTTCGGGAAGTTTGATATCTCCCTTATCGTCGCTCATCGCCTTCTCTATTGAGCTCATGGCGATATAGATTTTATTGTTCTTTTTATCGTAGGCCACCCCTTCCATTTTGTTGAATTCAGCGGTGGCGCCCATTTTTTGGGCATAGGCCCGTGACTCGAGAAATGCCGCCATCGGGTCGTTCAGCGAAAACAAGAGTTCCTGGTCCGCCGCCATGGCCGCTGTTGCCGTCAAACCGCAAGCTCCGGCGGCAAGCGCAAGCGCAGACAGTTTTCTTCCCATAATATTCTCCTTTCTTGTGAGGTTGTTGTGCACCACGATCCTGTTCTCAGGAACGCTCATTATTTCCGTCAGGATACCCACAACACGTCAGGAATTGATTAGGTTTTGCTTAAGAAACCATCAACCCTGAGAACAACACCCCCTGGTGAACGAGAGGCAAGATGGGGTGCCACTCAAGGCACCTTCTCCTTACCAGCTTTTAGCCTCTCTCACCGCTGCAATCAGCTTCTTGATATCCTGCGATCCGACCGCACCGATGGTGCCGATGCGGAAGGTGTCGTGGTCGGAGACCTTACCGGGATAGATGACAAAGCCCGCCGCTTTCAGGCGCTGGTAAAACCCCAGGAAATCGTAGCCGGCCGCCTCGGGGCTATGGAAGGCGGTGATGATCGGCGATTGCAGATGGTCCGGCAACAGTCGGCGAAAACCGAGTTCGGCCATACCCCGGTCAAGGAGTCCCTGGTTTCCCAGATAGCGCCGGTGCCTGGCAATGATTCCCCCTTCTTCTTCAAGCTCCAGCAAGGCTTGGGCAAAGGCACGCACCACATGGGTTGGCGAGGTAAAACGCCATTTGCCGCCCTGGCTCTCCATGGTCCGCCACTGGTCGTAGAGGTCAAGACTGAGCGACCTGGCCTGGCCGGCGGTCTTTTCCAGTGCCTCTTGTTTGGCAACCACGAAACCAAAGCCGGGCACGCCCTGGATGCACTTGTTGGCACTGCTCACTAAGAAATCGGCGCCGATCTCCGCCATGTCCATGGGGATGCCGCCAAAGCTGCTCATCGCATCGACCAGATAGGTGCGCCCGGCCAGTTTGACCACTTTGCCGATGGCCTCCACCGGGTTGAGCATGCCGGTGGTGGTCTCGCAATGAACCACAGCGACATGGGTGATCGAACCGTCCTCGGCAAGAATGGCGGCGACACCTTGCGGATCGGGTGGTGCCAGCTCGCCGTAAGCCTCCACCCGAAAGGGAATCCGGCAGCGCTCGGCAATGGTTGCCATGCGCCGGCCATAGGCACCGTTGGCCAATACCAGGAGTTTGCCGGAGTCGGGCATCATGGTGGTGATCGCCGCCTCGACCGCGAAGGTGCCGCTGCCCTGTAGGAGCACCACGGTATAGCCGGGGGCATCGGTGGCCAGGCGCACCAACTGGGCACGGATGTCCTGGACAATATCGTTGTATTCCCGGTCCCAGGTGCACCAGTCGCGCAGCATGGTGGCCTTGACACCCTTGGTGGTCGACAAGGGGCCGGGGGTGAGCAGCAGGTAGGGATTGTCCGGCAGATGATGTAGCAAGGTATTCATAGGGTTACGATTCAGGTGGGTTGCACAGCGGTGAAGGCGTCGGCGAGAATGCCGAGAGCCCGATTGAGTTCATCTTCCCTTATGGTCAGCGGCGGGGTTAGGGTGAGAAAGCCGCCGTGGGAGACCTTGAAGCTGAGGCCGGCGGCGAGACAGTGGTAGAGGATGCGATCGGCGGCATCGCTGGCCGGCTCCTTGCTGCGGTGGTCAACGACCAGATCGGCGCCAAAAAGCAGGCCGCGGCCGCGTACGTCGCCGATCAGCGGAAACCGTTGCGCCAGCCCGCGCAGGAAGGCCACCGCCTGCCTGCCCAGGCTCTCGGCCCGAGAGCACAATCCATCGACAACAATGATGTCGATGGTCGCTAGGGCGGCGGCACAGGCCACCGGATTTTTCTCATGGGTGTAGTGGCCGAGGGCCCGATCCGGGGCGATATCGAGCCCTTCTCGGGCGAGTATCGCCGCCAGGGGAAAGATGCCCCCGCCCAGTCCCTTGCCGACAATGAGGATATCCGGCGCCACGCCTTCCTGCTCACAGGCGAACATGGTGCCGGTGCGGCCAAGGCAAACAGCGGTCTCATCGAAGACCAGCAAAGTGTTGTGACGGTCGCAGGCCCGCCGCACCCGCTGCCAGTACCCGGGCGGGGCGGGATTGACGCTGGTGCAGCGGATCGGTTCGGCCACCACCGCGGCGACATCGCCCTCCTGTTCGAGGACGTATTCAAGATAGCGGGCGCAGCGACCGTCACAGCTATCACAATTGCCGCCAGGATTCCACAGGCAGCGATAGGCATCGGCCGGCGGCACGTGTTCCGTACCCGGAAGGAGCGGCCCGATGTTCTGACGAAAGAGCGATTCGCCGCCCAGAGAGATGGCGTCAAGCGAGGCTCCGTGAAAGGATTCCCACATGGAGATGGTCTTGAAGCGCCCGGTGGCCATTCGTGCCAGCTTGAGGGCCATGCCAACGGCACTGGTGCCGCCGGGGGCGAGAAGGACTTTGGCCTCCGCCATCGGGACGATGGCACAGAGCCTCTCGCCCAGCTCGATGGCCGGACGGTTGGTATAGCGACGCGGACAAAACGGCAACCGCTGCAGCTGTTCTATCACCGCCCGCACCACCAGAGGGTGTCCGTAGCCGACCTGATGCACGCTGTTGCCGTGAAAATCGAGAAAGGTTCGGCCCTGCACATCACTGAGGCAGGAACCGGCCGCGCCCTCGAGCACGTCGAGACACGGCGTCGACAGGCTCTGACGCAGAAAGACCCGCTCATCGCGCTCCAGCAGCAGACGGGTGGCTGAATCGACGTGGTGTTCCTGCCACTGGCGGCGGTAAGGGCTCTGATTGCTGTCGCCCTCGCTGGGCCGAGGCGCGGCAGACGGGGGAAGAACAGTCATCGCCGTCGATCCTCGGGTCGTGCCCCGGCGAGCAGGCGCCGGTTGATGTCGGCGATGATCGGCTGGCACTCCCAGATGCCGGCGGCCACATAATGCACCCCCAGGCGCTTGTACTCGTCCTCAATGGTATGGAGACGAGCCTGAAGGTCGTCCTGCGCCAGGGCCTCGGTTTCCTCCCTGGTCAACCCCAGTTCGTTGCTGCAGCGGGTCAGGCCGACTGTCCACATGCCGGCATTGAGCCCCTCCTTTATGTCACTCAGGGTATCACCGATCTTGACCATGGCCGACAAGGGATAGACCTGCAGGCGCAGGGCGTTCTCATAGCACATATAGGGGTGGGGTCGGCCGGCGGGGACGTCGGAGGAGCAGACCACAGCATCCGGACTGTACCCCTGGGCGGCGGCGCGGGGCACCACCACTTCCATCATTTTCGCGGTGTAACCGGTGCTCGAACCGATCTTGATGCCTTGGCCGCGCA
>CAYSON010000008.1:0-10152 GCA_964432635.1 uncultured Desulfopila sp. | reverse complement strand
CCCGGCCGCGGCTGGCGGTGACGACATCGAGCACCCCGTCGATCGGGCCGCAGTGGTCGGCAACGGCTTTGATCATCAAGGGCTCGGTGGCGGCATAGACCAGATCGACGTCGTCCTCACCCACCTCTCTGCCGTAGCGTTTCCGCCACTGGGCGGCGAGCTCGGAAAGGGAGAGCATGGCGCGGATATGGTCTTTTTTCTCCAGCCCCATGAAGCGGCGGGCCTCGGCCACGGTGACGGCGATGTCGAAGCGGGCGAAGCCCTCGAGAAATACCGCCGTCGGGCCGACGCAGCCATAATCGATGGCGGTGCCGGCCCAGTCGAGGATAACGGCCTGGACCCCGGCCGTCGAGAGGTTTTCCTGCGTATCGTTCATAACTATAACTCCCTGATTGATGTTAGCGGATGAGCCAGGCCTGGCTGCGTTTGCGGATACCCCTGGTCAATAGGCCGTAGAGTAGGCGCACCAGGATGTTGGCACCAACGATGAGGATCGACATGGCGCAGGCCGGCGCGATATCGCCGGCATCATCCATGTTGGCGACGGCCAACGAATCCAGCAGCACGTCGGCCGAATAGAGAAAAATGACCGCCGATACGGTGGCCATGGAATTAACAAAATAGTACATACCGATCTCGAAAATCGCCGGCAGACAGACCGGCACGGTTACCCGGACAAAGGTCTTGGTAAAGGGCACGCCCATGGAGGCGGAGACGGTCTCGAACTCCCGGTCCATCTGTTTTAAAGCGGTGGTGGCGGTGAGAAAGCTGACCGAGAAGAAATGGACGATATTACTGAGCACCAGGATGATCATGGTGGCATAGATCCAGTTGAAGGGATTGGGAATGAACATCCCGGCGAGATTCCACCCCCTGGCATTAAAAAAGAAGATATAGGCCAGCCCGACAACCAGTCCCGGCAAGGCCAGGGGGGCCAAGGCGAGAAAATAGGCGACCTGGCGCAACCCATTGAGCTGTCTGGTTTTTTCGATCAGGTAGGCGGCACCGAAAGTGATCACCGTGCCCCACAGGGCCGAATAGAAACTCATTCGCAGGCTGTTCCAGAAAGCCCCATAGCCCCCGCCGCCGGTGCCGGAGAAGTGATAATGCCACAAGCCGAGATCGAGTTGATAGGGCCACACCTTGACCAGCGAGGCAAAGAGGGCGGTAAGATAGAAGATGACAATCGCCCCGGCGATCAGCCAGCAATAACACAAAAACACCGCGTCCCGGCGTGGGTTGGGTCGGGGCACCAGCGGCACGGCCTTGGCAGCGAAGGAGGCCACCTGCCGCCTCTGGATGAGTCGATCGGCGATAAAGGCGAGACCTGCGGGAATGAGCAGGACGATGCTGACCACCGCCCCCATGCTGAAATTCTGCTGGCCGATGACCTGCTTGTAGATGTCGGTGGCAAGGATGGCGTAATCGCCTCCCACCACCTTGGGTGCGCCGAAATCGGTGAACGACAGGATGAAACAGACAAAGCAGGCGCTCATCAGGCCGAATTTCACCCCGGGCAGGGTGACGGTGAAAAAGATTCTTCCCGATGTTGCACCAAGAGATTGCGCGGCCTCATAGAGGCGGGCATCGGTCATCTTCAAGGCGATGGCAAGTATCAACACCGCCTGGGGAAAGGCGTAGAGGGTCTCGGCGATGATGATCCCCACCGGCCCGTAGAGGCTGATGTCGATCCCCGGCAAGGCCCCGAAAAAGCCGGTGGTCACCAAGCCTTTGCGGCCAAAGAGGTAGATGAGGGCGATGCCGTTGAGCAGCGTCGGGGCGAACAGCGGCATCATGGCGATGCCTTTGAGCAAGCCCCGGCCGGCAATGGTGGTCCTGGTCAGGGCATAGGCATAGCCGAAACCTAAAATCACCGAAAATATGGTGGTGACGGTGGAGACCAGGAGGCTGTTGGTCAACGAGCCCCAAAGACTCGGGGTATTGAAATATTTGATGTAATGGACCAGGCCGACAAACTGATCCTGTTCATCCACCAGGCTCTTGTGTACCAGCTGTAATACAGGGAGGACAAGGACCACCACCATCCACAGACACAGCGCCAGAATCAGCAGGCGTTTGATCCATCGTTCCTTGTCAATCGCCGTCCACAAACTTTCCACTGGTTTTGCCGGGTCCGAGGGCATGGCCGTTGTCATCAGCGTGCCCCGGTCTCAGGCATGCCCTTCTCCAGGCCCATAAACGCGCAGTCGATTGAGAGGAAGATGGACCGGAAGTTCCATCTCCGGCCGGATATCGAGGCGACGCACCTTTTCCGCAGGGATGTCGGCGTCGAGCCTGACGCCATCGCGAGCGCCCCCCAGAACCCTGAGATTGAGACGAAACTGGGCGCCGCGATACTCCATGGCCATGACCGTGGTGGGCAGCATGTTGAGGGGGGCGGTGTCGCGGCCGATCATCACATCCTCGGGGCGGATGGCAATGGTCACCTTGCTGCCGGTCGGGAGAATCGCCGAACCGTTCTCCATATCCACTTGGAAATGGTGGGCGCCGAGGCCGTAGACGCCATCGTGCACCTTGACCGCATCGGGAATGAAATTCATGGCGCCGATGAACGAGGCGACAAAGGGAGTGGCCGGCCGATCGTAGACATCGTGCGGGGTACCGTCTTGAACCAGGCGCCCCTGGTCGATGATGAGGATGCGATCGGCCATGGTCAAGGCCTCTTCCTGATCGTGGGTCACCATGACCGTGGTGATGCCCAGCCGTTTCTGGAGCTGGCGGATCTCGCCGCGCAGCAACAGGCGGACCTTGGCGTCGAGGGCGGAGAGCGGCTCATCGAGGAGCAGCAGGCCGGGCGAGACCGCCAAGGCCCGGGCCAGTGCCACCCGCTGCTGCTGTCCGCCGGAGAGCTGGGCCGGATACTTGCGGCCCATGCCGCGCAGCCCCACCAGATCGAGGAGTTGATCGACCCGGGCGGTGGTCTCCTCGCCGCTCGCCCCCCTGCTCTTTAACCCGTAGGCGATATTGTTGCGGGCCGAGAGATTGGGAAAAAGGGCGTACGACTGAAAGACGATGCCGATATTGCGCTTTGATACCGGGTAGTCCGAGACATCGCGCCGGTCGATGATCACCCTGCCCTCGCTCTGCGTCTCCAGACCGGCGATGAGCCGGAGCAAGGTGGTCTTACCGCAGCCACTCGGACCAAGTATCGAGAGGAACTCCCCCTTTCGCGCGGAAAAGGAGACATCACTAAGCGCCGAGAAGGTGCCAAAAGTCTTGCCGACCTTGTCAACCGTGAGGTAGGTGCTGGTGCTATCCATTGAGGTGTCCTCATGAGGTGGAAAGCCGGGAACGACCGCCCGGCCCCACCATTGTCGAGCTATTTTTTGGCTTCGCTCTTGCCGTCGTAACGCTTGCTCCACTCCTCGAGGATGCGAGCGCGATTGGAGGCCGCCCAGGAGAAGTCATTTTTAATCAGCTGTTTTTCGGGATCGGCCGGATAGCCCTCGGGAATGGCGACACCGGTAGTATAGGCAGTCACCGGATAAACCTTGGCATAGGCGGCCATCACCTCGGGGGCAATTGCCCAATCGAGAAAGGTCTTGGCGGCATCTTTCATCTTGGCTTTCTTGACCAGGGCATTGGCCTCCACATCCCAGCCGGAACCCTCGCTGGGGAACACCGTGGCGACCGGCTCCCCTTTCTTTTTCTGCATAAAGCCGCGGTAGGCGAAGGAGATGCCAATCTCAGTCTCGCCGGACCCGGCCATCTTGCAGGGCTTGGAGCCGGAATGGGTATAGCTCGACATATTGTCGTGCAGCTTGTCGAGATAGGCCCAACCTTTTTCTTCGCCCATCAACTGAAGAATGGCCGAGACGGTGAGATAGCCGGTGCCCGAAGAGGCCGGATTGGGCATGACCAGGTGTCCCTTATAGACTGGATTGACCAAGTCAGCGAAGCTCTTCGGCATCGGCAGCTTCTTGGCCTCGATCTCTACGGTATTGACGCAGAACCCGGTTTCCCAGGCTTTAATACCCACCCAGTGCGGTACGGTGTTGGCATCGCGCATAAAGGCGCGAACCTTCTCCAACCCCTTTGGGGCATAGGGCTCGACCATTCCCGCCTGATCACAGAGCATCAGCGAGGTGGCGGCGGTTCCCCAGATGACATCGGCCTGGGGGTTATCCTTTTCGGCGAGCAGTTTGGCGGTGACCACACCGGTGGAGTCCCTGACGATTTTGACATTGATCTGCGGGTGGCTTTGCTTGAACAGCTCGAGATATCCGGGAATCTCGTCGTCCTCGAGGGCGGTGTAGACCAGCAGGTCCTCGGCCCAGGCGGGCAAAGCAGCAAACAGCAACAGCGGGGTGAGCATCAAGTTTTTAGTCCTTTGCAGCCATCGTCGGGTCATGAATGTTCTCCTTGGTGAAATGTATTGGGAATTGGACGTGTCGGGCAGACTACCGGTCGAAATCTTTCGGACCTTGAGGGCAGGTGCCATAAACCGGCCAGAGCCGGAAAGGTCCTGAACAGATAAAGCGTCATGGAAAGACGGGCGCGGGTGAGGCTCAGCCGCTTTTCCTCCCTGGTTTGTACAGACCAATTGTTTTCTATTTGTTAGAAAATGATGAGATGACCGTTAACGACAGGAGGGTTTGAGGAAGGTCCCGTCCGCTCACCTCCGGCATGACCAAAGTGGTCATGGGTAGGGCGATGTTTTTCGTAGCGGTGGTCTCCCACAACCTCGAAAAGTGAGGTGCAAGGCATGCACCGACCGAGTAACATGAGGCAGTCCACCCTTCGGCGTCCGCCCAGCCACGCCCCACGGAGGAGGATTGTCGAGGAGAGAGGAAGTTATCGATGAACCAGGGTTGCGGAGTTTTGTAATGATAAGGAAAACAGCACCACTGCCGTGGCAGATGATCAGTACCGTTCTTCTTTCCCTATTGCTGGGGGCGGTCTTGGTCTTCCAGTACTGGCCGAAGAAGCAGCCGCATTGGTTCGTTGCCTACCAATGGACCAAGGCCAAGGAGTATGGTGCCGGGCGGACCTGCGTTGAAATCAGCGCCAAGAACCCTGATATCCCCGAGATCGAGAAAGCGATTGCCGGTAAAAACGGTTTCGACTCCGTGGTCATCACCAATTTCCGCGAAATCGACGCCACCACCTACCAACTCTGCCGCAAATAGCCGTAACGCGGCAAGCTCTCCCTCACGCCTCATCCATTTCTTGCTCGCTACCATCTGCCTTGCAGGATTTGCTGGCCACCCCCTCCACCAATAGAGGATGTCAGGTTTTCTCTGCCACAATTTCTTCGAAACTGCTTTGGTCAGTCGATCACTACCTTGCCAGATTGAACGACCTCGCGCATTTTCTCAAACCTTGCCATCACATCGCTGGAGAAGGCTTGAATAGTGCTACCCGTGGCATCGGCACCGACCGATCTGAGATTGGCGATCACAGCGGGCTGTCGCAGTGCTTTCTGTAGCGCCTCGTTGATCCGGTCCTGGATCGAAGTGGGAATTCCGACTGGCCCTACCAAACCAAACCAACCGTCCAGATTGGAACTTTCCAGTCCAAGTTCACCAAATGTCGGCACATCGGGAAAGAATTCTACGCGCTTGCTGGAAGCAACGGCGACAGGAGTCAGCCGACCTTCCTTGATATGTGGCAGAACAGATGGCAGGTTATCGAACATCATGTCAGCTTGACCGGCCAACAGGCTGTCGAGCGCCGGCGCGGCACCGCGGAAAGGCGCATGAGGAATGTCGACTTTGCTGGCGAATTCGAAGGTCGCCAGCCACAGGTGCCCCATGCTGCCACTGCCTGCCGAAGCACAGCTATAACGCTTCGGGTTCTTCTGGACCAGCGAGAGAAGATCCGCCATGTTCTTTGCTGGTAACTTTTGCGGGTTTACCACCAACACGTTGGCGACCGAACCAATACCTCCAAGGAAAGTGAAGTCCCGCATCGGGTCGTAGGTGGTTTCCTTAAATAGCAGTGGGTTGGCGATATGGGTGGAATTAGATGCCATGCCGAGGGTGTAGCCGTCGTTATTCGCCTGTACCACAGCCATTGTCCCCAAAGAGCCACCTAAGCCAGCCTTGTTCTGCACAAGGACCTGTTGTCCCAATTCCTTGCCTAGCCCGTCAGCAACAATACGTGCCACGATGTCGGTGGTCCCGCCCGGCGGGAAGGGCACAATCAATAGGATTGGCTCATCAGGGAAGTTTTGTGCCCAGACAGAGCCGGCACCGCCAATGACACAGAACAGCAGTGCCAGGAAGCGAACAGTACTCATCAAAACACGTTGTATTTTCATTTGTAACCTTTGAGGAAGACGGAGATTAATCAAGAGCTGTTGCCGCAGACGCTTATGCCCAAACTTGCCTGTTGCGTAATTTTCTATATTTAAACGATACGTTACCACGTTTTCTGTAGATACCTTTCAGCCTGAACAATCTATAGAATTGATACCAACCGCTCCTCCTGTTCAGGTAACGGAATCGGCAAGCATTTATTCAAAAGAGGAAGCAAACTCTTTTGGACACGTTTCTTCAACCGTGATACCATTTTTTTACGAATATCATGGCGTTCGTTTTGCTTGGGTCTGCTGGATGCTGAGACATCCACAAAAAATGATGCGACGCAGCTACCCCGAAAACTACGCCCCCCACCAATCGATTTTCCCAATGGGGCAATCAGGACGATGGTAAATGCCGATACCACCCGAAGAAGTATCATGTTCGTTGGCCTGAAAGGCAAGCATCGATCGTTGACTTGGCTGGTACTATTCCCTCTCGTCTTTGTCTCTATTTTGCACGGTTTGGCTTCGGTAGTCCAGGGCGATCTCAAGGTACTGGAAAACACAAAAGTCGAAAGCGGGCAGAACCAGGCGGACAAACTCCTTGGTCGAAAAATCCTCTGGGTGAGTTCCTATCATGAAGGATATGAGGCAAACGATGATATCGAGCGGGGCATCCGTGCTGTCTTAAAGGACAGGGCAGTGCAATTGCAGGTTTTGCACATGGATACGAAACGCAACGATGCGGAAGACTTTGGTACACAGGCGGGGCTGCGGGCCCTTGCCATGGTCAAGGACTTTGCCCCCGATGTGGTCATCGCCTCCGATGACAATGCCCAAAAATACCTGGTGGTTCCCTATCTTCTCCATACCGGGATTCCGGTTGTGTTCTGCGGGGTCAACTGGGACGCCTCGGTCTACGGTTATCCAGCCAAAAACGTCACCGGCATGGTGGAGGTGGATCTCATCGAATTATTTGAGCATCTGCAGCGGCATGCAAGGGGAAAACGCATTGGCTACTTGAGCGGAAATGTCGAGACTGAACGAAAGGTCATCGATATCTATAATCGTCGATTTTTCAAGGGAACCATGAAGAGTTACCTGGTGACCAGCATGGATGAATTCAAAACCGCTTTCCTCAAGGCGCAGGAAGAGGTCGACATGCTGTATATCTCCAACTACACCGGCATCAAGGATTGGGACCGCATCGAGGCGGAACTCTTCCTTGGTCGCCACACGCGTATACCCACCGGATCGCACCATGGTTTCATGGCGCCTTACGTCGTCTTCGTTGCTTCAAAATTAATGGAAGAGCACGGGACGTATGCGGCAACAACGGCCCTGAAAATTCTCGAAGGGGTCAGCCCCGCGGAAATTCCCCTCAGCGAAAACAGCCGAGCCGAGCTTATCCTCAACCTCAAGATGGCCGGGGCTGCCTCCATCGTACCGCCGCTTGCCCTGCTGAAAACCGCCACAATCATCGGCCAGGAAGCAGTGCAGCTTGCCGGTGCAGCAACAAAACAAGTGCCAGGGAGCTACACCAACAGGAAAATCCTCTGGGTCGACTCGTATCATCAGGGATACGAGTGGAGCGACGAGATGGAAAAGGGTATTCGCGAGGTGCTCTATGAAACTGGAGTCAATCTAAAAATCGTTCGTATGGACAGCAAGCGCAACGATACAGCAGCTTTTGGATGGGATGCCGGCCTTAGGGCCAGAGATGCCGTTGAGGAGTTCAAACCCGACGTCGTGATTGCCTCGGACGATAACGCCCAGAAATATCTGGTTGTGCCCTTTCTCAAGGGCAGCGGACTGCCGGTTGTTTTCTGCGGGGTGAACTGGGATGCGTCAATTTACGGATACCCGACTGCCAATATAACCGGAATGGTCGAGGAAGATCTTGTCCCGGAAATGCTCAAAAAATTTCAACCCCATGCTCGAGGAAAGCGAATCGGCTACCTCGCCGGCAATGTGGAAACAGAAAGAAAGATCGTCGATATTTACAATACCCGGTTTTTCGGCGGGGAGATGAAATCCTATCTGGTCAATAGCATGGATGCCTTCAAGAAAGCCGTTCTCCGCGCCCAAGAGGAGGTCGACATGCTCTATTTCTCCAATTATAGCGGAGTAAGCGATTGGCAGCCGGCCGAGGCAGAAGAATTTCTCTTCAATAACACAAAAATCCCCACCGGGTCACACAACGGCTTCATGGCACCTTACGTGCTCTTTACTGTCGCCAAGCTACCGATGGAACAAGGAAACTTTGCCGCCAAGTCAGCCCTTCGAATTCTTGACGGCCTTTCACCTGCCCAGATCCCGGTGGCGGTTAACGAACTCAACCTCATAACCATCAATCTGAAAATGGCTCAGGCGGCGAATTTCGTCCTGTCCGCTTCCCTTCTCAGAGGGGCAACAATTATCGGCCAGAAAACGCTGCCGCATTAAGGACGAAGCAACTGCCTTCAGACAAAAAAATACAAACAAGGCCATATGAAGATCAAATATCAAATCAACCTGGTATCCCTGGGAATCTTGTTAGCAGTGTCTTTGGCCATTGCCTTTGCCGGTGCAAGTGCCCTCGATAAGGTCACCAGCGAACTCAATCAAAAACTCATGGCCAATGAGGTGAAAAATCTGGTGGCGAACATTCATGCGGCGAACCAGGTACTGCGGGACAATCGCGTTGACAAGGTACATAGTTACATCGAACGGACGAAAGCAGAACAGATACAAGAGCTCAACACCTATGCCTTCGGCAAAACCGGCAAGCTGAGAATCATTGAGCTTCCCGATCGCATGGTAATGCCGAGAAGTTCTTTGGTGGAGGATGCCATTCCGGCAACCTGTCTGGCAGCGATCGCCCAACAAAAAAACGGTCTGCTTCTCTGTTCCATCACCAGTAAAGACTCTCTATTACGCTTTGAAACCTATGATGATTGGAATTGGACGGTGGTACTCTCGCTGGAAACCGCCGAAATCCTCCAGGCTCGCGACAAATTCCTCGGCAATGTCGTGGTGATCCTTGTTGCAAGCCTGATCGCCGGGACCATTCTGCTCCTCTGGTTGACCGGGAAAATCGTCAAACCTGTCAGACAACTGGCTGCGGCAGCGGTCAGCGTAAGCAATGGTCAGTGGGATGCACCTTTGCCTATCCCGAAAGGAAGAGGGGAAATAGCCCAACTTTCTCGAGCCTTCCATAGCATGGCGCGTAACCTTTCGGACACCTACGGAAAATTGCAGGAGAATCTTCAACAGATCGCCGAATCTCGGGAAGAGCTGAACAAGCGTAAAATTTTCCTCGAATCGATATTGTACCATGCACCGGACGCAATTATCGCCCTGGATGCCAAAACCTGTGTCCTCGACTGGAATCCCGGTGCCGAGAAGATGTTCGGCTACACTCCGGATGAAACGCACGGCAAACAACTGGACGAGCTTTTGGCATGTCACAAACACCATGCCGAAGCCGGCACAATCACCCAACAGGTGCTTTCCGGCAATCGTGTCGAGGCCTTCGAAACGATACGCTACCATAAGGACGGTTCGCCAAGGCATGTGATCGCCGCCGGGACCCCCATCATGATAAACAACAAACTCACAGGTGTGGTTGTCGTTTACACCGATATCACCACCCGGGTAAATGCCGAAGAGGCACTTCGGCGTGCTCAGAAAATGGAGGCGATCGGCACCTTAGCCGGTGGTATCGCGCATGATTTCAATAATCTTTTGACCGGTATCCAAGGTCATGCCTCTCTTATGACAATCGATCAAGCGACTTGTCTCGACCAACAGGAGCATATCTAGGCTATTGAGACCTATGTCAAAAGCGCCAAGGATTTGACCGCTCAGTTACTCGGCCTTGCCCGGGGCGGGAAATATGAAATCAA